>NZ_DJGL01000055.1:0-5500 GCF_002432735.1 Mesotoga sp. UBA5847
GCCCCTAGAAAGGTTCTCCCTCTTGGCGAAGCCAGCCTTACGTCCCCGGATGGTTGGGGGTGAAATCCCCCTGGGCTACTCACGGTTGTGTAGGTTGCGAAAAGCGGATTACTCCAGAGAAGCCCTTCGCGATCTCCTTATCAAGGAGGACAAGTCCACATAATGTCGGAAACTTATGGAGCATCAATCCATAAAAAGTACAGAAGGTGGTATTATTTACTTGGTGATGAAGATGGATTTTTCGACATTAGCATTTTACAATCCATGGTGGGACGAAAAAAGCAAAATTTCAAACTACACTTTCCATCTCGTAGACGAGTACGAAAGCAGCTCCTTCAAAAGAGACTACAATGGGTTGTTTGATCTGTCTGGAAATAACCTATACATCATCAGGGGTCCACGTCAGATCGGCAAGTCTACCCTGCTTAAATTCACAATTACAAACCTCCTGAAGTCTGGAGAGAGGCGCTCAGTGCTCTATCTTCCGCTGGATACAATATCCAGAGCCGATGAGCTCAGAGGCCTTTTGATTCAATATCTTCAATTCTCAAGAAACGAGAAGAAACGATACATTTTCATTGATGAAATCACGATGGTCGATCAGTGGCAACGCGCAGTCAAGGAGGTCCGGGACAATACAGAGATGGGTAGTGACTTCTTTGCTCTGTCAGGCTCCTCTGCAAGCGACTTAAAGAGATCATCTGAAAGGCTTCCCGGTAGGAAGGGGCAAAGTGGCGCAGATATTGTGCTTCTTCCGTTGAGCTTCAGAGAGTATCTAAGTTGCAAGAAAGTTAACGGGCTTCCGAAATGCCGACCTGAGGAAATTCTGAAAATGGTCCCGGCAGACTCCTTTGAGCTGCTCATCAAAAACGAAATTCTTAAGATTGAATTCTTCAACTATATAGCCTCTGGAGGATTTCCAGCGGCAATCGAAGCTTATGCAAAAGGTGAAAGTAGCGATACCCTGCTAAGAACTTTCTGGGAGATCCTGATAGGAAACATAGAGAGGTATGGTCTTTCGAGAGCGAAACTCATCCAGATACTTACCTATGTCTCGACGAGACTTTCATCGCGATTCTCCTGGAGCAGTGCAGCAAGCGAGACGGAAATTGACACAAAGACATTTCAAAAATACGTCGAAGTCCTGGGAATGGACTACTTGCTCCTTACCCTCAAGCACATAGATCAAAAAACACACCTCCCTTCAGAAAAGAAGCAGAAGAAGATATATTACTGCGACAGACTAATCTCAGATGTAGTATCCCAGAAGCTTGGTCTTCAGCTTGACAGAAGCGCAATACTGGAGAACATCTTGGCGACCAACTGCGCATTCGTCTTTGGTAAGAACCTTGACAATGGACTTGATTCGATTACTGACGTCGGTTACTGGTACTCAAAAGAAGGGAAAGAAATCGACCTGCTAATGAAAAACGTTCCGATAGAGCTGAAGTATCAGAACAGTATAACTCCGCAAGATCTCTCGACCATAAAAAGGCACTTCAAGAAGGGAATCATCCTTTCGAAGCAAACTCTTGATCTTTCGGGAAATATAAAAATACTGCCTCTTCACATTTTTCTCGCGATTACTGGACAGTAAGTCTTTGCTGGATTACCTTGACGAAGTCAGTTAACTCTGTCATCCCGGTCTCCTACACTGTCATCCCGTAATGCTTCTGTACGGGATCTCGTTCTCTGGGTTGCTTCTCCGAAATGAAGACTCTCGAGGGCGAAGACAAATCTCCTCAAGTCCTTATTTTGAGAGGTTTGGTTGAAAAATTCAGGAATTCATGCGGAAGTTGATATAATTACTTTGCTTAGACTAAGCACCCCAGGAAGAAGCTCATCATTACCCACAAGTACGTAATGCATCATAATTAAATCTACTCAAGAGAGAGTTAATGCATCAAAATAGAATCTANNAGCGAACTTGTGTGTTAATTTTTTCATCAGCATTATTGACTTTCTGCCACTCTGAAAAAGGAAGGGAATAGTTCCAGCGTATTTCTGCATCTCCTGGTAGCTTCTGAATCATGTGTTAGATAAGCCTTTACTATGTATGAGCCTATTACAGCCTTCACACCTGGAATAGAGAGGATGATCCTGTGTGGACTATTCTCTAGGGCCTCTCCCATTGTTTTTTGCAAGAGTGAATTCCCTGTATTTGCAAGAATTCCAAAGAACTTTCCACCCGGGAAATTTAGTTAATGAGTGTTCATTAGAGAATCTCTAATTCTAAAACTCTGACCTTCTGTGACGAAAATAGGGACTCCATTTTTAGGAACAAGAGCAGTTCCTCGTTCCGACGCTTCGCGTCCAGGCTCTTGGTTGAGAGGGAAGGTCATAGTTCTGGTGCTTCGCACCTAGGTTCCGACTTGGCCGACAAGTCCGTCAAGTTACGGACGGTTCCGACAGGCGCGGGAAAAAAGGGACATAAGGAACCTGTCAGTCCCTATTTTCGCTTCTCGTCATCTCGTGGTTTTTAACTACGATTTCGGTCTGCGGTGGCTCTTTCTCTCGCTCTTCTCGGTGGACGGTGGACCGTTGACGGACAACGTTGTTTTGAGCAGCGTTCAGCGGGTTCTTGTTCTTAAGCGTACAGCGGCTTTTTCGGTGAACGGATCCTCGCTCTTGGACAGCCAACGGATTACGGCTCTACCCAGCGTTCAGCGGTACTTAGGTGCGAGATCCCGTGCAGAAACATCACGGGATGACCNNTTAAGCGTACAGCGGAACTTCTGGTGTACAGCGGATCTTTTTGCCTGCGAAGCGGAACTTGCCTTTGCGAAACAAAGACTGACCGCACGAAGTGCGACTGGCCTGCGTTAGCAGCCTGGCTCCTTTTTTGCCTCCTGCCGAAGGCAGCCTTGCGACCTGGCGTGATCTTCGCCAGCATTGCGTCCCCGGATGCTTCTCCGGGCATTGCGACCTGGGCCGTTCTTGCCCAGCCCTGCGTCTGATGTTTTACTCCAGCATCACTTCCCGACGAAGTCGGAATCTCAATACCATTGTCGATCAGTAAGCAAAATGCGAAGGCCGCCCACTTTGGGCGGCCCTCTTCTGAACAACCTTCATTGTGAAAGGAGTGCTTCTAGAAGACTACTTTGCCTTGTAACCGTCGTCTCCAAATACATGACCTTCGTCGTATCCCACTGCATCAAGCCACCAGTCAGGGTATCCTGCAGAAGATCCGACGTTAGGAACGTTGATATATCCATCTCTGTACTTCGTTATCAGGTACCTATTGAAATCCCAAACGTCTTCCATGACTCTGTTAGTAACATTAGCCACGTAATCGGTGAGAAATTCCTTACAGAGTTCGGGGTTAACTTCGTAGAGCTGTGCTGCAGCCGCTTCGATCGCCGGCTGTACTGCAAAGAGCTTTCCTTCGATTTCCTGCTGAAGAGCCTGTATCTCGGGATACATGTAGCTGAATTTTAGCTCTGCCCAGTTGCCCATGAAGTTCATGGCCCAACCTGCTACGTCGGCATCAAATTCGTGAAGATTACCATGATCAAATGCGTAGGGAACGTCGTTGATTCCACAGTAAAGAGGAACGAGAATCGATTCATGAGGTGCTGCCGCTCCGAACCATACGACTCCACCGATAGGATCTGGCAACCAGTTTCTGACCTGGGTAACAAACACATAATCACATCTGAATATTGAGATTGCTCTTTCCCAGCTACCCTTTATTAGCTTGCTCGATCCTGAATAACGATTAGGATTGCCGAAAGGTCCCGCTGCGAGTCCTTCAGTCAGGTCAAATTCCGTGCCTTCGTAGAAGTCTCTGAAGAGAGAGATTACGTCAGCAACGGAAAGCTTCTCATCAGGCACTACCGAGAACGGGTAATCAGTCGTGAATCCATCTTCTACCCAAGGAGAGAATTCCTTAGAGGGTGCTACCCTGTCAAGTACTCTCCAGATTCTTCTCAAACTGTAATAGGGCTGAGAATACTCGCCTGTGCTGACCGTTGCCATCCAATCGATAGGACCGGTACTGGGATCGTACCAGCCTGCTTCTGTAGCCACTTCAATCAAATTCGGAGAGAACATGATGTCGGGATTTTCAGGATCCAGTTCCCTGATCCTGAAAATGTTGGCCTCGACGAAGACTTCTCCATCCGGAACCTTCTTCGCTGCCCAGAGAGCACTCTTTTTGTCTGGTGATGCGCATACTTCAAAGACCCATGCTTCGTTGGGGTCTGTAACCGTCAAGGTTTCGCCCCAACCGTAATAACCGTACTCAACGGCGAGGTCTCCCATAAGCTGAACTGCGTCTCTAGCAGTTGTACATCTCTCGAGTGCCACTTTTGAAAGAGCGGCAATATCGAAGATACACTCGCCTGCTACAGGCTGGGCGTAGACCTTTGCCGAACAGGTACATTCGCCGATCGCAACCTGATGTTCGTTGATGACGCCGTATGCCGCTTCATAGTAAGCAAATGTGTGTTCAACCTGATCGATGTATCCAAGAGGTTCGTAAGGTGCGAAGTTAGGGTCATCGTAAGTCGGGCCCATATCTTTACCAACATAGCGTGGATAAGGTTCGTGGAACGGATATACAGGTCTCTTACTACCGGCTTCGAAGTCGGCCGCTGGAATGTAGACATACCTGAAATCACATTCACCGCAGTCACAGGAATGGCTTGTCATGACCGAGCCGTCAACAGATGCTCCCTTTGTTACGATAATCGTAGTACATGCCCAACCGAAGCTTACGATTGCAGCTACGGCAATCAGAACTAACAACGTTTTGCGCAAATAAAACCCCTCCTACTGTAGTGTATTTATGGGGAATACCCCAAACTTGAGGTCTTACGACCCCCAGAAAAACAAGAAAACAGCTCACTCATGACAACACCTCAACGAACGGATAATCCGTTCAGTTTCGAATCAGATGAAAACCGATTTGAAAAAAGGTGCCAATAATCTTCGGGAGGTAGATCCATGATCCTGTCGAATAGCGCACAGCTGAACTAACGAATAGACTTCGCTAATTATCGCTGAATAGCTAACAAGTATTCAATGACCTTGTAAGCAAGGATCGCCTGCGGGAAGAATCGAACAAATTGATTATAACAGCAAATACTATGATAAACGAACTTTTCCAAATTATGCAACAGAAGTTTTAAAAAGGAGTGATTTACTCTGGTCTGGCTTTTGACCGAGTCCCCATACGCAGTAATCTCGTTGCTCGACCCGGGATCTGGGCCTTCGTCTGGAGTCTAGGATCTCGGGTGTGGCAAAAAGAGGCGATTTACTCTTCAGTCATTCCTTGGAGCCTGCCCAAAATGCTGCTGTTTGGGCATTCTGTTTCAGGCACCTATTCAGATCTCCCATGCGGATCTGCCTTCTCTTTGCTATTCATAGTTTCGAATGGTTTCTCTCGAAGCGAAGCTTCATCTCAAACTCAAAGCGACTTCTCGTTCTCTCGTTCTGGTCTCGCTTCGTCGGAGAACCGATAACGGATAACCATTCCTGCAACTTGCATCTTGGAACT
>NZ_DJGL01000055.1:5633-7765 GCF_002432735.1 Mesotoga sp. UBA5847
ATGGAGTCTGTCCCCATTTTTATTCTACATCCTGAAGCAACTGCTGACAAAAAGAGGAAGCTTCTCCTCGACCTTTTCGAACTAAAAACAACGCCAAATACAAACAAACTAATAAAGGATCTTGAGAACAAGAAGCTCATTGTCAACTACTTCAGACCAACCGAGACTGGCGTGGTGACTGAAGATATTTCTTCACTCGATCCCGGGAGCGATAAGAAGTCAGTGTCGGAATGGGGTGGCCTCGTAGAATTCACTTCCAAGACAAACGAAATCGTAGCAAAGCTCTGGAGGTAGAAAATGGATCAAATGCAGCCCATAATGAATTCATCACTTGGCCCATGTATAAAGAACGGACTTCAAGCAATTGGAAAGCCTGACAGAGTATGTCTCAAGAACACGAGAACCAATGCAAAGAGCGTTGATATAGATAGCTGCCTTAAAGAGGATTATCCGACTGAGAATAGATGGGACTATGCTGTTTTCATCGAGATTGATGCTGTTCTGAAAACAGCATTCATAGAGATTCACCCGGCCAACGAATCCGAGGTCGATGAGGTGATCAAAAAGGCGCAATGGATGAAGCGATGGATCATGGATAATCAGATAAGAGTCATCACTGAGAACCGGAAGTTCTTCTGGGTTTCATCTGGGAACGTAAAGATCACCAAGAACTCACAGAAAATACGTCTTCTCCACAAACAAGGAATCGAAGGCCCACAAGAACATTTGGTTGTTGACAAGAAGATGCGAGGCTGAAACATTGTAGAGATTGATTTATTCGTCTTTGAAGGCAGTACTTAAGGAAAATGGGTTAGTTAGCATCTCCTCATTTGGTCATCCCCTGGTGTTTCTGTACGGGATGTCGTTTGTTTCAAGGACGGCTCTTTCGCTCTTTTGCGGACCATCAAAGATAATCACTTACGTACTGGGATGGGGTCTTGCAGTTAACATTGCCGCGCAGCGCACTTTGCAGACAAAGCTTGTCTCCTGTTATAAGCAAGGCATCACGGGATGCCGCTAATGAGATAAAATGATTGTCCGGAAGATCCGAGCTGAAACTAACTAACCGGTAGTCATCGACAATCTCTACAATCTCAATACAATATTCTATGAAGTTGGAAAGACTCTCTAAACTAACGTTTCTGTACTTTTCCTTTTCTTTAAGTCTTACTACGAACCTTCTCAACTCTTGTGGGAATATTCCTGGTTCGATTACCTCCTGCTCGAGTGCCTTCACGACGACCATGCTGCACGTCTTAGAGCCGAGCGCTGCTGAAATCACGACGTTTGTATCAATGACGACCTTCATCTTTCATCTCTCTTCTCACCTCGTCAAGAACTTCCAACCCTTCCTCTTCGCTTAGGCCAATCTTTCTCGCTTCTTCTTGGGCCTTTGAAAGATAGTAGTTCATCAAGTCCTCCTTAGAAACCGGTGATATCTTCATGACCGGAACCCCACGCCTAAGAATCAGAAGCTCCTCTTTTCCGTCAACAATCTCACTGAACCTGTTTCGAACGTCCCTAACATTAACCGTCTTCACAATCATCACCTCGCTATTATTGTATCACTTATGTGATCCTTCGTGATACACAAGTAACACACTAATTATCGATCAAACTAACTTCACCTCGCCATCTTAGCAGGGAGTTTAGGATGAGCGGCCATTCATTCCTATGGAAGGCACTAGTCATGGAATCCAGAAGGTGAAGTGAAATAGTCATATTATGAACTGAAGCTGGATTTGGATTGGCGTTGCGGGTAGAACAGATGCAGAATCATGTTCATATGACCGATCGTGGTTCTCCCGCTTCGGGCGAACAGCCGTTCGCACCTACAAAAAAACTGTATGATCTTATGACATTGTCATCCCGGTAAGCCTAGGTGATTAGAGCACCCATAAATCCCCCCATTCTGTTATCCCGTTAAGCCTGCCCTGGAATCCACTCACTTAGTCTGATCTTGAAACTCGGCAAGGATCGAGATCCTGGCCTGAACCACGCCAGGATGACTTGAAGTAAGAAAAGAGCGTCATCCCGCAGAGCCCGCCCTGAACTGCTCCTGTTCAGGGCCTCTGGACGGGATCTCGCCCTGAAGTTCCGCTGAACGCTGTAAAACATGGTTCGCCGTTGAC
>NZ_DJGL01000075.1:0-29002 GCF_002432735.1 Mesotoga sp. UBA5847
ATTTCAGGAGAATGCAGGTTTCTTCAGAACTATCACTTAACGGCAAGCTGTTTGTCGAGTTTGTCGCTGTTTTTTGCAAGAGCGAATTCCCTGTTTTTGCAAGAATTCCAAACAACTTTCCACCCGGGAAATTTGTTAATGAGTTTTCATTAGCGAATTCCTGATTCTAAAGCTCTGACCTTCGAACAACAACAAATGACTGTGGTGAACAAGACGATCAATCATTGCCGCGGTCATCTGTTCATCGTAGAAGATATGGACCCACTTGCTGAACTCCAGATTCGTTGTGATTATCACGCTCCTTTGTTCATAGCATTCTGAGATAACTTGAAACAACAACTTTGATCCATCACGGTCAAGAGGCACATAGCCCCACTCATCACAGATAATCAGGTCGGCCTTCATTAGCGTTTTCATGAAGGCGTTTAGTTCTGACTTCTTCTGTGCTTCAGAAAGGCGATTTACCAGCGCAGCCGTTCTGAAGAAACGAACCACCTTGTTCTGTTTGCACGCTTCTAAACCGATTGCCTGAGCAAGGTGAGTCTTTCCAGTACCAACATTTCCATACAGAATCAAATTCTTCTTCTCGTCTACGAAAGATGCTTTCTTCAGTTCTTCTGGACTTAAATCTTGAGGTAGTCGTATCTCTTCGAACGAGAAGTCTTCGAATGTCTTCAGTGCATAGAAGCCCGCCTGTTTTACCAGGCGGTTCTTCCTTGAGGTCTCACGGTTATCCAGAGCAATCTGTAGTATCTTCATAAGGTATTCCTGGTTGTTGTCCGCTTCTACCTCTTCAAATACATCCACTATCTTCCTTCCAAGGCGTAGCTTCTTGCAGCAGTACGCAATCTGCTCTTTCATGATTGGCCACTCCTTCCCAGGAATAGATCATAGTCAAGTGCTTTGTTCTTAAGAGGCGGGAGTTCTGGTATGTCACTCGGGAGTAAAACGGGACTGAACTCGAAGCTTTCCGTGTTGAGACGCCGGAATATTGCAAGGACACTATCGCTGTCTTTTGCTCCTCTCTCTAGAGCTGCAAGGAAGGCTTCTACTGCACTCAAAAAGCCTGTATCTTCGCTCAGTTCTGCAAGGATCTTGAGAGTCTCTTTCTTGCTTGAACGATCACTCTGCTCAAGAAACTCTTGTAGTGGAGAAGGAAACAGTCCGTATATACCCGTGTATTTGAGTGCTGCGGGTCTCCTGGATAATTGGGTGAGATAAGGTATCCAGTTCATTGATTCTCTCTTCATCTGTCCATACAGTCTGGGATGAGTGATTATCTCTTTGTAGTCCCTGTCCATTACGATAACTTCATGAGCGGTCAGTCTCGCCCATATCTCGGTCTTTGCATATTGTGGAGCGCTTGAATATGTATGCCTTCCTTTCTCAAGGGTGAACTTCGCGTGAGCATCTGTGCGAACAGCCAAGAGAATCGATTCATCGTACTTACTCCGTGCAAGTGTTAGAAGCTTTGTCCTGTCTTCTTCAAATCGCTCTCTTATCATGCCTGGCTTCGAATAGTGCGGTCTTTCCATATCATGATCACATCGAGCGAGGAGCTCTTTGTTGAAGGCCATTAAGTCATTTATCTCTGGAACAGGAACTAGCAGGTTTCTCCTATGGTATCCCACTTTACTTTCGACGCTGCCTTTCTCATTCCCGCTCTGAGGATTACAAAAGACTGCTTCGAATCCATAGTGATTCTTGAATCTGAGAAAGTGTTCCGAAAGGATCCGTTCTCCTTCCTTCAGTATCTTGCTGACCATGGATGAGGCGTTGTCAAACCATATTCGATTGGGAACACCCCCTATGTGGTTGAAGACATTCATGAGCCCTTCCATTAGGCATTGTTGGTTCTCTCCCTTGAAGAGTTGAAGATATCCCCCGTTGCTGTAGGGAAAGGAGACATTCAGAGTATATCCGTGACAGCGAACCCCGTTTTCCAGAAAGTCAGCTTCTCCAAAGTCTACCTGTGCTTCACCGGGTTTGTGTTCCAAAGCGAAGTAAAACTCTTTGTTCTGGCCATAAAGTTCTTTCCTCTTCTGCGCCACGTATGTTGCCACAAGACGATATGAACAGTCAAAGGAATCACCATGTTTTTCCTGAAGCCTTTTGAATACTCTTAAAGCCGTATGCCGCTGTTTCCTTCTTTCAAGTTTGTCTTGCTCAAGCCAACAGTCAATCTCTTCTTTGAAAGGATCGAGCTTCGACTTAACTGTTTTCTTCGTCTGTGGTGGCTGTGTATTGAAATCATCCTTCAGAATGTACTTTTTCACTGTCTTCACATCCGTCTTTGTTTCTCTTGCAATCTCCACAATTCGCTTTCCTTCATTAAAATATTTGCTTCTGATAGAATTGATCTTAGCCATTGCAACCATCCTCCTTTTCCTCCCCCTCATAGTGTCGTAACTACAAGGGTAGGTAATTCCGGGGGAAGTTGCAATGGCTATTGCATTAACAGGGAATTTTCCCTGCAATTGCAGGGAATCTCTCACTGCAATTACCAGTACTTATATTCTGCAGCAAACATGTCGCTTTGATTTATCTTTCCTACATAAAGAAGAAGATGCAGGACACAGCTCTCTTCGAGAACTGGACTTTACAGGGTCTCCTTGACGAACTGGACACTATTGAAAGGTTTGAGTCTCCCGAACATGGCTGCTTGATCGGAGAAGTCACCAAAAAGCAGAAGGATATCTATGCCAAACTGGGTGTGGAATCTCCCTCGTTATAATTTCCGGGAATCAGGTTAGTATCTCATCCTTTCAGATTTGTCATCATTGAGTGTTACAGTTTTATTCATCTTCGGCTTAGAAACTTCGGCTTTCTAAGATTGCAGACGAACAATTCCCATCTGCTCAACAAGGTTTCCTTTTTTATAGGTTCTATCGTCAAGAATCTATCCATAAAAGAATCTATTCCGTACATTGACTGTAATGCAGCATTACTTCTTTCGCACAGTTCAGAGTATTGCTTCTTATTCATTTCTATGACCTGCTCAATATATGTTGTTGTGGGTGTTTTTTCATTTGAGTCTGCTGATAACATGTGCGGATTTTGATGTAGGAAACCTGAAGAAAAGTTTTCATATGTGTATGATTTCACAGTTATCGCCGGGAGTCCATTATTAGCAGCATCTAACAGTGTTGTTCCCATGCCTATGTAGAGATGTGATTTCTCAAAGAACCCTTCTAATTTCTCGTATGGTGTCTGACCTACCAACTCAATTTTCTCTTTGATTCTATCTTCTAAAGACTGAATATATTCACGAAGTTCTTTCTCATTTTCTCCGAACGATATAATTGTAAGCCTAAGGTTTTTATGTTTCAAACAGAGCTTCTCGAAATCCCTCACTAACCCCATTACATATCCCTTAAAAGGGAATTCAGCTCTGCATATTGTGAGTATTCTAAAGCAATCCAAGTTGTACTTCTTGTTGATCTTCTCAGGACAAAAGTTGTTTACGTACATCGGTAACCTGAGAAGTTTTTGCTCGCTATTGTAAATCTTGATCTTGTAGTAGTTTTCAGTAGTCTCTATAGACTTTTCATCCATGAAAATAAGGTTCTCATTTCCATCAAGTTTCTTTATCACACTCTTGAAGGCTTCTCTAAAAAGATTACCGAGTACTCTCGGTTTGCTCCTTCCTCTTATTAAGCCAAAAGAGTGGACAATATAAAGTATGCTAGATGAATCAGGAATCCTAGATCTTTGTTTCTCAATCCAAGAGAATTCCTGCAGTGAATAAGTTAAAAACATATAGCTTCTTTTTTCCCCATATAAAGCAAGCAATTTACCGATCATTTCTGAAGGATCCCAGCAATGGATTTTCACGCCATTTGCTTTCATACTACTGGCATTGCTTATGTCGTTCAATAAGTGATATATATAGATAACCTCAAATCCATTTTCTGCAAGCCATTTAGCTATCCGGACAGAAAGTGTCCCTGTACCACCTGATACCCCTAATCTGTAGATGACAAAAGTCTTCATCAGCACTCTACACCTTTCACATTTATAGTCATTTGACTTGAAACACAAAGTATTTTCTGAGAACTCTTGACTACTGAATATTAGTAATATCTAATATGCATATTAAAACTTGTTTTTCAACGAGCTAGTCTAGAGTTTTCGAAATAATACGGATTTGAGTATCTTTTTAACTTGACTAGGTGTCTTTCTTTTGATCCAAGGCAAGAACCTTCTGAGTCTAATGTTCTGCTTTGCCGCCTTTTCAAATCCTTCATCCAAGATTTCATTATACACTCTATCACGTCGTGCAGGTCTCGTTGATGGTGCGACAAGATTTCTATTATGATCTGTAGCATAGTCAAGTGTGGACTGAACAGTCTCCAAGAAGACTGATATTTCTGAGAATACTCTCTTCGCCTTCTCAGTGTTTACTAAGACAAGCCCCACACCATCTTTTGTGTTCATTTCTGGGTGATACTTCTGAATGCCCCAGTAATCTCCTAATGTAAAATCCCCTTCGCGAGTAGATTTAGCGTACTTGCAGCAATAGCAGCTTTCTCTGTAGTTGTCCCCGCATAAATAGAAGTAATGGAAATAGTAGTCATTGTTCGGAGTGAGCCACTTTGTGAAGGTCTTCGCCTCTACAGATTTCTTATACTGCATTGAACCATAACTTCCCCAACCCATTCTTCGTTTGTCCCGGAAACGATATTTTGTGATAGTGCAGTTCAGTTCTTTTTCGATCCACTCCAAATACTTATGAAAAAAGAGATTGCTAGGAACACCATGGCATACCAGATCAATTGTCAGAAGATGATCATAGTCTTTTCCAAGAAAGGAGTTCAATCCAGCTATTTGGCACGGAGTACCAGAGTATAGGACGTGTTTTCCATTGTTAAGCAAATTCCTTGCTTATATTGGCTTCAGCAGCAACCACTACGCAATACTGAAAGTCTTATTGGTGATAGCGTTTGAACCACAGATATTTTCTTTAACTTCTTATTCTAGAAAATTGCGGTCATTGTTAAAATCACTAGACAATTCGTTGTTGGCAAAAGCTTCAAAAAGCTTCGAAATTCAGGATGCTATCACCTATCAAATGCATCACCATTAAACTGTCTACCAAAGTTATCAATGGTAATTCTAAGATGTGTGCTGCTTGTCTCACGAGTATAAGGGAAGTATACTATTTTGACATTTTTATCCTTGAAATAGTCTTCATACTTTCTGAATCTATCTGAACCCTTATAATCGCTTCCAACAAAAAGGTAATCGTATTTAATAGCAGCATAGACGTCGCTGTCTTCGGGTAACGATTCAATGACTTTGTCAACGTAACGAACACTCTTAACTATCTCAACACGTTCTTCGTAGGGAATAAAAACTGTCTTGTTTTTGTGAGAGGCATCCTTGTGTACACCAACGACAAGATAGTCACAGTATTCCTTGGCTCTCCGTATTAGGTTCAAATGACCAATGTGAAACAAATCGAACGTTCCACTAAGGTATCCCACTTTTATTCTTGGTTTTGAACTTAGCCTTCCACTTTCTTCCTTGTATTTATAGCTTTCAAGACCGAACCTATGAGGGTCGCTATGATAACGTTCCAGTACAGATTTGTACATCGAGTACTTGGGAATAAACACGGTTTCTCTTGCGAACATCTTATCTGTAATTTCATCTGCTAGCTGCTCAACACACCCTAGATTTGTTTCACTTTGACCATAGAAGCGTGTCCCCTCTATGAAGCCTGGAATAACGTTAAGAATTCTGTTTGGGGTTCCCTTCTTCTCAAGCTCAATATTGATACTCTCGGTGAATTTGCAGACAGCAGCTTTCGACGCACCATAGACGGAGAATAGCGGGGAAGATACCAGACCCGCAATACTCCCTACTACTGCACTGAAGAACGGATTGTTCTGTATAAGTTTATCGTAGAATTTTGAGATGATCCTCATTGGTGCCAATGAATTTATCTTGATGCAGTTTTGGATCTCGACATCCTCAATGTTTTCGAAGGAAGCTATTCTACCTATTCCAGCTGTGATGATCAGAGTATCAATAGCATCAAATGTCTCGAATACGGAATAGTCATCAAAAAGAAGATTGAACCTGACAAACTCGACTTCGCGCTTTATCAATACGTCTGGCTCCTGTTGATCAAGTACAATGATCTGTTTGTACCCTTTCTTCTTTAAGCTCAATGCAATAGACAATCCAAGGCCATTACTTCCTCCAACCACCAACGCTCTTTCCATCTTCAATATTGACACCTCCATTTACTGCGATCTTTCTCCTACGAAAAACGCCAGACTGATGAATCTGCTGTTTTAGTATTCTTGCTCCTGATCTAATGATGCTGAGAACAACAAGCTAACAAACAAAGAAAATTAGCAGATCGTTCATCTTGCCTGATGTTTTCATATTATCCATGGTTAATACTCAAACACACTAATGGGTGAAGTTCTTTCTTAAATTCTGAAAAATCCGCGTTTAGGTAGTGTGCGAAATCTCAAATCATGTTTTCTGTTTGGAGCAAAGCTTATGATTCCTACACTTAGAGTCACTCATACAGCTAACATTGATTCTGTCACTCTTCCCTGACTTATATGAAACAGGCAGTTGATTCTAAAATCTGATTGTAGCCACCGGCAGTTCATTATGCGTTTCAGTGCATAGCTTCTTTTATTCGATGACTTCGTTCTGAGGTATGAAAACCAATTAAGGAAACACTGTGGAAAACATGAATCCCGGCATAATTCTGTACTCTCAACGCCAAAGCATGCATTACAGTATTGTATCTCAATTATGATTCTCTTCTACTCAATTTTTTTAAAATTTCATTAGCGACCCGCTCACTTGAACGAGCGTCTTTGTAGTAGTTAATAATGCTGTTAACTGTCTCTCTTTCGTTTTGATAGTAGGCTGAATTACTCAAGCACCTTGTGAGTTCAACCTCCAGTTTCTCTTGGCATATTGCTTTTGGTCCAGGAGTCCAGAAAGAATAAGGTTCCAGCGCGAAACCCCTCTTCTTTCCATATTCTTCAAGATCAGTTGGTGTAAATACTATTGGCTTATTCAGAATAAGATAGTCGAAATAGACCGATGAATAATCAGTGATTAGAAGATCTGCTCTACCCAATATTTGATAAAGATTTATATTGCACTGTATCAGATCCGCTGTGGAAAGGAAAACTATCGACCTATTTAGATTGTTAAACTTACTCTTAAAGAGTGTCTCTTCAAACGGATGAAGCTTACAAATGAATAGGATATTTTCTCGAGCTAGATAGTCCTGAAAAGCTTTTAGGTTGAATTTTTCAAATCTGAAGATATTTTCTTTTTCCAGCGTTTTACCTTCTGTTCTCTCAAGATATCCTTGCCTAAATGTTGGCATATAAAAAACAATCTTTGAATACTTACTAGCATCACACTCTATTAGAGAAGACAGCTCGACGTCTGACACAGGGTTAAACAGGTCATCATTTCTTGGTTGCCCTGTTATGAACAGCTGATTTACATTTATATGAAAACACGCAGCAAAAACGGTACTGACAGTCTTAGATGTCGAAATTGTGATTGAGTTTTCATCGTTCAAAGAAGATCTTCGTATTCTTGCTGTATCTTTGTCCATGTAACCAATTGCTTTTAGGGCAACTCCATGCCAAAGATTGACATAGATTTGTCTGGAAGATTTGACGTTTGCTCTCGAAAAATGACTAGTAACTATTGTTCGTGCTTTGAGTAACCATAACAATGCTTCATGAGATTTTTCAAATGTGGCAGTCACACCGATTTGATGAAGATAGTCTGCCATTTCTTTAGTCTTGACAATCCATCTCAGATCGAGCTCGGGATGGTTCTCTTTCATGTACTTATACAGTGCTTTAGGATTGTCACTGTAATCGGGATTGCTTATGAAAAGAAGAAGGTTATCAGTTTTTGGAATAAGAGAATTAGCCAATCTAACTAGTTTCTTCAAAGCTTTCATAGTCAACCACATCTCCTCATCGTATACGAAAAAAACCTGAACAAGTATCAAGAATCTTGGTGAAAGCTAGCTGAATAATTACCAATAAGGTGACCTTACTGATTCTCAATTCAACAAATTGAAATTACTGTTTAAAGTCCTCATATAAACATTCATGCTTTTGATGTTTTTCGTCAATTGACACAATGCAATGCGCAGCGCCTTCTCCACTCCATAATATCAACCGAACAATATGTCAGTAATGTGTGATTATTACTTATCGCTATTACGAACATTATAACTAACTGAAGTTGTCCTCAAGTTTATGTGTATAACTCCACTATAATGTCAATGTAAAAATGTTATCTTACAGACGAAATAATCCCCTGAGGCATTTTGCTAAGCGCTTTCTGTTATAGTCAGGCACAGTATCCCTTCCGAAGCTAGGTGCGTAAGCAATTCGTTTTTGTTTATCGGCAAACCGCAGGAAATTAACTTCACCTAAACCAGGAGAATTGCTGTGCCAAATCTGATCACTTCCGCATATAAATGCTAGAAAGGGCGAAGCTTTCGTTCTGTAATCTTCTCTGTAAAGACAAAGGTACTTTTCCCGGAATTCTACGAATTTCTCTTTGAGAAATGTCGGCACCAAATCGGAAACTCTGGTTCGCTTCTTTCTTGCATTGATTACAGTACTGAAAAGAACAGGGCGTTTTATGCACGTGAACAGTCTGTTCTTAAGCGTAAGGAGTCTTAATAAACGATTATGAGACTGTGACATGTCAAGGTAGTCGATCACAACTCCTTTGTAACCTAATGACGTCACAAATCTTGACAATGCAAAAACTTGAAGGGCTGAGCCATAATTGTAGCCGGAGTACACGGTGATGATTCCAACTTTTCTAGCATTTCCAATACTGTTTGGGTTTGTAATCAGTTTTTCATTGTTTTCTTCACTCAACACTGTCACCTCGTCAACATGGATTGCTGCTCTCGTCTCTCTTAACTCCTTGTTCACTATATACTTGACAATTCGCACTATCAGTAGCTTGTATCTCTACCGAAAAATCGAACGGGATTCTTTCTTTCATTAAGTAAAGCAACATTTATCTGTCACTCATTATTTCCACTTGTTCTGCAGAAACCCATTTACAGATCGCCTCCAGACTCAACAATAAGCAATATCAACCAAAGCATGCACGCAACTGATGTAAGCGTAACAGCCCCACCAAATCGCATTGTCATGAAGGCTACATACTTCATGAGAGAATCATCGCTTCGTATGAAAAGCAATACATAAAAAAAGTTTAGAAGAATTGCTCCCACTAAACCTAGGTTCACTAGTTCTGAGAAGAAGGCATTCATATAAGATTCTGAAGAAGAAAAGTAACTATAATGTGTCCCACTGTAGTAGGAAAGGCTTCTCTCGCCCATACCCAAACCAACTCCTATGAACTTCTCAGAGAGGGGCAGTGATGAAAAAAGGACAGCTCCCTTGTTGATTCTGTCCAGCGACGAGCCTCCTCCAGCAAATGAAGCGTTAACCCTCTGAAACTGAGGAAGGTTACCTGCAGCAAACACAAAGACGAGAGCAATCAATATTATCGAAAAGGCTGTGAAAATCGCACTTGCCATTGTTTTCAAAGTGAGTATATATCTTAGCGAAATGAAGAATATGACTACGTATCCAAAAGCGGAGAAGGACATCAAAATAGCAATCAGAACAACTGCAAATCTCCATTTGTTCTGAATCAGTGTCTCGAATCTATGTCGTGAAAGCATGATTAGACCTGCTGAAAACTGTCCAAAATGTGCTGGTTCTCCAAAAAGGCCAGAAGGTCGGAAGAATAACGGACTTAGTGATTGCCACGGTAGGGCAATAACAATTCCTCTGGTAAGGAACGCAATCATCTGTACTATCAAAATGATAGAGCTAACCAAAAGGATGACATCATATGCTTTAGCAACTGCAGATCTTAAGGAGAATATCAAAGGTGAATAGTAGACAACAACGAGAGTAATAATAGCTGTGAAATAGAATATGTAGCTTTTCAACAGTTCTATAGGTTCGTTACTTGGATTATTAATCCAAATCATAAGCAAGAATGTTGAGTGCGCCAAAAAGAGCAGAGCAGTTATTAGCAATGGGAATCTTCTGACTGAGACAAAATGAGCGTTAACTGTTACCATACCGAGCATTGAAAGGAAGAAGAGTATCAGCGATAAATTGATGCCAAAATAGTAATATACATAATAGAGAATGAACGCTAGCATAAGCAATACAACAAAAGCAAGATTAAGATAGTACAAAATACCGACAGATCTACCACTAAAGCCGTCTATCGCACCCTCAGGTTGTAAATCTGTGCTATTCTTGACAACTATCTCCAACTCAATCACCTCGAGTTTTCGACGTTACTTTCGCTGATATCCATTCTATGAACTTCTGTTCTACATTCTCATAGAAAAAGCTTTCTCTGATCTCGGACTCCTTTTCTGAAATTTCCTGAAACCGTTTATAGTTCTTTTCCATAATTTCGAGAAATAGTGCTCTTAATTCGTCCACGTTGCCATCTGATACAGAAAAGCCCACTCCGAGTTCTTTCACGTACTTCTCCAGACAAGTTCCTTTCGAAACAACAATTGGAATTCCACATACTATTGATTCGTAAAGTTTGTTAGGCAAAGCCAGCCTCTCATTAATTCCCTTGGTATCGTAAACAGCATACACGAGATCAACATCAGAATAGAGGCTTGCGATCTCCTTCTTGTAATTGTACTCGCCCTTGATTTTCACATTTGAGTGTTTTTTTGATAGTTCCAGAACTCTTTCAGAATCGGGGCCTTTTCCGGCCACCAAGACCTCCAATCCGTCTATTTCTTTTGCAGCTTCAAACAAAGTTCTTATAGAATTAAAGTACCTTACGCCACCAATAAAAGCAACTCTGAAAACATCATGGGGCTTTCTCTTGAATCCAGAGAAAACAGACCGCTCTGGTACGTTTTCAAATAGGAATATATCTTCTTCATTGAATCGGGTTTTCTGCTTGTAATAATCACTGTAATAATACGGTGAAGTTACCACCAAGGAGTCGGCGACAGATACTTCCCCATTTACTAAAGCCTCAAGAGGCTTTGAAAAGAAGCCAAACCTTTCGATGTAAGAATTCGCGGGAAGATCTGCGATTTCAAAAATTACATGAGAACCACAAGCTCTCTTCAACTTAAGAGCTGCTGGCATACACTCTATACCAGAAACATATATCAATTCGGGACTACGCTCCTTCAGAATCTCGAAGCTCCTTTGTTGAAGCTTCTTCGACTCTAGCAACCGTTTTACTAACCCCCTTTCATTAGTTGCCGCGAGCTTCTTACAATCAACCCTTTCAAACTCTTCAATCTTAAAACCTTGTCCGTGCGTACGTTCCCAATATACCACTGAAATATCAGAAGATATCTTAGACAAGGAACGAATTCGCTTATTCATTCGTGGATCAGGCACATGCGAACAAAGAGCGACTATGCTCATAAATATACCTCAATCTAAAGAATATGTTGGCAATATAAGAATCTGTTGCTCACAATCTCACTTATCTGACACATTATTCGACCTGTCCTCTTGTTGTTGAGCTGAAAGAAAGGATTCTCTTCACTTCAATTATTCCTTTCCCAGCAAGCATCTACCTAACTGGAGTAATCCCATTTGCGCCTCGCCACCTTGTTTATTGTCTTCACATAACTCTCAATTACCTTCACGACCTTAAGTGACACATTTCTCTCCAGATAGTCCGGTGATAATGGAGGTCTTTCTTCGTTTTCAAAGCTTTCTCTTGCAATCCTAATCGCGTTTACTACTCCTCTGGTTTTTATCCCGCCAATAACGATCGAGCCTTAGTCGAGCACTTCGGGTCCTTGTGACTTTTTTGCAGATTATCACAGGCAAACCAGAGTAGATTATTTCCTTTGAACAAACCACTCATAAGTCATCTCAAGTCCCTTCTTGAGTTCGATCTTGTGTTTCCATCCGGCCTTATGTATTCTCGAAACATCCAGTAGTTTCCTCGGTGTTCCGTCGGGTTTGGAGGTATCGAACCCGAGCTCTCCATTGTAGCCTACTACTTCGCCTATAAGCTCTGCAAGTTCTCTTATTGTTACGTCTTCTCCTGTTCCGATATTGAAGAAGTCATTCCCCGAGTAGTTCTTCATTAGGAATAGACAGGCGTCAGCCAGATCATCGACATATAAGAATTCTCTTCGAGGAGTCCCCGTTCCCCAGATTTCAACATAAGGAGCATTGTTTATCTTTGCTTCGTGGAACTTTCGAATCAGAGCGGGTAACACATGACTTGTATTTAGATCGAAATTGTCGTTTGGACCATATAGATTTGTTGGCATAACGCTTATGAAATTTGTGCGATACTGTTTGTTGAAGTACTGACACATCTTCAGTCCAGATATCTTTGCAAGCGCATACGGTTCGTTTGTCTCTTCAAGATATCCGGAAAGAAGATACTCTTCTTTGATCGGTTGAGGTGCCATCTTCGGATATATACAAGAGCTTCCGAGGAAGAGAAGCTTTTTAACTCCGAATTCATGAGAAGCCTTTATCACGTTACATTCGATCATCAGGTTTATGTATATGAAATCGGCAGGATATTCGCTGTTTGCCCGTATTCCTCCAACCTTAGCAGCCGCGAGAAAGACATACTCGGGCCTCTCCTTATCAAAGAATTCTCTTGTTGCCTTCTGATCTGTCAGATCAAGCTCTTCGTAGGTCCTTGTAACGATGTTTGTGTATCCGTCAGATTTGAGCTTTCTCATTATTGCAGAGCCTACAAGTCCTGTATGACCGGCGACGTAGATCTTGGAATCGGTTGTGAGTTGAGTGTAGTGCGTGGAGGTAGAAGCTCCGTTCTGTTCTTCAGTCATTGTTCTCTCCCTTCTTTCTCAGAGATGAAATGAGTGCACTCATCATTCTCTGAATCGTTGCACGCCTTTCTTCGAGTTTATCATAGTCATCTTGACTCACAAATCCAAGCCTGTGACTAATCTCAAGCTGAGTCCCGATTTCGAATAATGATCCTCTAGCTATATGGAGGAAGTTTAGCAGTTCTTTCCTCCCATTCCTTCCACTGCCTTCAGCTAGATTAGATGGTAAAGAGACTGAGGCTCTCCTTAGTTGCGAGACCAAACCGAACTTTTCGCTATCAGGGAAGACCTCGGTTATTCTGTATATATCAACTACGAAATCCATGCTTTTCTTGTACACATCCAGATCCTTGTAGAACACGTCCAAACCTCCGTATCGTCGTTCTCAAATAGCATTAACATTGAGTTCACTATTACGAACTTTTCATTCTCCACGCTTCACATCCCACTCTCAATTCACAACTTTCTACTCACTACTTTCTACTCTCCACCCTCAACGCTCAACTCTCCACTATCCCTTATACTCCCTCTTATACTTCTCATACTTTGCGGTTTCGAGGTCGGCTTTCATCATTATTCTTACCAGTTCCTGGAATTTGACTTCGGGTTGCCAGCCAAGTTTTTCTCTTGCCTTTGTCGGGTCTCCGAGTAGAAGTTCTACTTCTGTCGGTCTGAAGTAATCCGGATCTATTTCAACGACTATCTTTCCTGTTTTTGAGTCGATTCCTTTTTCTTCAACGCCTTTTCCTCTCCACTGAATATCTATTCCCGCTTCCTTGAAAGACAGTTCAACGAATTCTCTTACAGTATGGGTTTCTCCAGTGGCTATAACAAAGTCTCCTGGTTCATCCTGCTGGAGCATCAGCCACATTGCCTTTACATAATCCGGGGCATATCCCCAGTCTCTCTTGGTGTCCATGTTTCCAAGGTAGAGTCTTTCTTGAAGGCCGAGAGATATTCTTGAAGCTGCCCTAGTAATCTTTCTGGTGACAAATGTCTCTCCCCTTCTGGGAGATTCATGATTAAAGAGAATGCCATTGCTCCCAAAGATTCCATACGCTTCTCTGTAGTTGACTGTTATCCAATAGGCGTACAGTTTAGCTGCTGCATATGGGCTTCTGGGATAGAATGGAGTCGTTTCTTTCTGAGGTATCTCCTGAACCTTTCCATATAGTTCACTAGTCGATGCCAGATAGAACTTGGTCTTCTTTTCGAGTCCGAGGAAATGCATTGCTTCGAGCAATCGGAGTGTTCCCAATCCGTCTGAATTAGCAGTGTATTCTGCCGTCTCAAAAGAGACCTTGACATGACTTTGAGCGGCGAGATTATAGATCTCGTCTGGCTGTATCTCCTGAATTAGCCTGATCAAATTCGTTGAGTCGGTCAGGTCTCCATAATGAAGAAAGAGATTGACGTCTCTTTCATGAGGATCCTTGTACAGATGGTCTATTCTCTTCGTATTGAAGCTGCTAGATCTTCTGATTATTCCATGAACTTCATAACCCTTATCTAGCAACAGCTCTGCTAGATAAGAGCCATCTTGGCCGGTGATACCGGTGATTAGAGCCTTCTTCATTTCACTTAATCAACTCCTACAAGTCGCAATAACGTGATTTGTGGTTGTCCTTTACTTAAGATACAAGTTCATCAATCAACTCTTTCCATTGTGCAATCCTAATTGAGCTGCGAAGGTTTTCATAATAGTAGGATCTTGCTTTCATCCTCATTGACTCAAGCTGCCCTTTATCAGATCGCAACTTCTCCAAAATGTTCACTAGACCTTTTGAATCTCCATTATCTAGAACATATCCGAAGCTTCCGTTGATAATATGCTGTGCAGGTGCGTCTGTAATACTGCCAATGAAAACTACAGGGTTGAAAAGCACTGCCGTATAAAACTTACTAGGAACTAATATCCCTTCGATTGCCTTGCTACTGATTACAAGAGATATATCGCTATTCATGTACTCATTTACAAGATCTTCTTCTGAAACAGGATCAGAGAATTCGGCAAATGTCAACCTTTCTTCAGCACATATCCGTTTTAACCTAGCGAAATTACTCCCTAATCCGACAAATCTAAAGCAGAAAGAGTCATCTGTATTCGTGTCCAAGATAATTCTCATTGCTCCAAGCAACGTATCAATTTCGTGAGTCTCTCCAAGGTTTCCAGTGTACAACACGCGAATTCTTGAAGAAGCATTCCTCTTCACAGTAGCTGTATCTTCTAGTCTTCCCATCCCCCAATTCTCAATCACAGAGACTCTATCAGTGCCAACTTTGTATTCGTTAATTATGCGATTTTTCATAGATTTGCCGATTACCACTATTCTATCCGAGTTCGCAAGAGTCTTAATTTGAATGCTTCTGACTAACTTCATCGAGATGGACTTTGGATCTTTCTTCCCAAGAGCAACCAGTACATCTGGATAAAGATCTTGAACATTATACACAATCTTCAGCCGTTTCATCCGTTTGAATAGAGTTACCAAGTATGCAACAAATGGCGGCTGTGTAGTCACAATAACGATTGAGTTCACTCTGATTCTCAGCATTCTCCAAAATGCGCCAATAATGAAGCTCACATATGACTTCAGCCTTCCCAATGTAGTACGTTTCATTTTCGAATTTGAGATCCTATAGATCTCTACACCATTTGAATGCTCATGCTTTTTCAGTAGTTTGTTGCCGTTTCTTCCTGCAACAATCGTCACTCTATAGGTGTTCTTCAGGGACTGGCCAAGTTCTTCCTTTAGGTGCTCACGACTGTCTCCGTATGATTGATTAATTATGTAAATATTCTTTTTCATGTATAAGAATCTACCCTCACTTTCCAGTGCTGCGAGTCCTATCAGATCAAAGGAACGATTACTTCATTACCCATTTTCATGATTATCACTCATTTAGTCAATAATACTCAAAAACTTCTTCACTACATTCGGTCATCGTTTTCCAGAACCGTGAGAGTCAAGAGCCTCAAAAGGAGAAGAACTTCTAGAAATGCTGTACCACCGTGACTAAAAGAGTTTTATTTTTGAACATATACTTGCCCCCTATTTCTTTTCTTCTAGAAGTTGCTTTATCACTTCATAGTATTTATCTACTGCTATTACATCGTTATACTTAGTTTCGAATGCCTTTAGGGCATTTATCCCCGCTCTTTCTCTGAACTCTTTGTCCTCTTTGAGCTTGATTATTGCATCTGCGATCAGCTCGGGAGAATTGCCGGATACTGAGATACCAAATTGATCTTCTTTGATCTCCATATCTAATTCCGATCCCTCAGGAACGATAGCGAGAATTGGTTTTCCGGCTGTAAGATATGTGTACAATTTGCTTGGTACGGACATTCCTTTGGATTCTTCTCGAAGAGTGACAACCAGCACAGAAGTCTGCATCATGAGTTTTCTGAATTCTCTTTCCGGAACAAGCTCACAGAACTGAACGTTTTTCAAGTTTTCTCTCTTGACAATCTCCTGAAGATTCTTCTTTTCCATCCCGTCACCAACTATCTTGATATTTATATCGACCTTTCTTTCCTGGAGAACTCTGGCTGCTCCAATGAGAGTGTCAAGTTTTTGAGCTTCTCCAATAGTGCCACCATAAAGAACCTCGAATTTCTGCTCTTCGCCATTCGTTTCAAGCTTTTCGGAGCTATTTGCCCAGTTCGGTATAAATACGATGTTCTCTTCAGGGACTTTGTAAGTTTCTTCTATGTATTCTCTCATGTCTCTACCAATAACGACAACTTTTCTTGAATCCAGTAATAGCGATCTTGTCTGTCTCTTTATTAGCCTAACAAATGGATGCTTTTCGGAGAATCTTTCCCGCCTTATCCAAGTGTCTGGGACAAGATCCTCAAGAATAAACAAGAAGGGCTTCTTTGTCATTTTGCTGAACTGGAGTGTTTTATACGGTATTAGCAATGGCATAAGCGGCGCAATGAACAATCTTATACCCTTTTCTCTGAGAACACCTTTCAGTCTCTTTGAGAAGAAGTAGAAGAACAGGAGCTTCTCCAAAAGCTTGTTTTTGTTCAATTCGGGTATTTCAACTCTCTCGATCATGAGCTTGTCCGATATTCTCTCTGATACAAAGACTTCTTTTGGATTTTTGTAAGATCTGCTTGCAGCAACCACAAGAACCCGAAGTCCTTTTTTAGCCAGCCCCTCTGCTAGATCGCGAAACATTCTATCAAAACCCAATACTACCAGGGCTACATCGTATTCTTCTTTATATCGAGTCATGCATACCACCGACAATTCGCCAATTATCTATGTTAATCGCTTTGTTTTCCAGAGAAAGGTTAAGTGGCAAAGCTACCAGATTCTTCTTTCTGACTTTCATAAAGCCAAGAGATCTGAGCTTTTCCATTTCATAGCCGTTAGTCATTATTGTTGTCATGAAATCCACGTTCATTGATTTTGCAACACCTATCAATTCTTTGAATAGTTTCTTGACGAGCTCATTTGATCCAAGGATATCTACGATTATCATTTCTCTCCTGGTTCCCTTTTGGTTTACTTCAAAGATTGCCGAGAGTTTTTTCCTGCCTTCATTTACTTGTAGTGCTCCGTATTTGAAAAACAGGTTCTCTCCATATCGCCACCAGAGAAACTCTTTTGATTGTTTCGTTCTGAGAAGTCCGTCAAAACTCTCTCTTTCTAGAAGTTCGTCACACATTTCAGGAGTGATTCTGTACTTTTCGCCTAGTTCTACCGGTGTAGCTTTTTCTTTGTTCTTAATGGTTTTCAAGAGATGGAATGGTTTAATGGGTTTAACAAACCAGGGTAATTTGGCTACATAATTCCAGCCGAGTTTTAGGTTTCCTGGAAGACTGTTTTGATTCGAAAAATTGAATAACACGTCAGTTTTCAGTTCGATTGCTTTCCTCACTGCGATTGTGTTCATTCTTGCAAACAATCCTTTCCCTTGATAATCGGGATGAACCACAGTATCTACAGGCTGAAAAGCCTTTAGAGTCTGTCCTCTGCAAACAAACTCCCATGGCCAGAAGGATCTGAACCCAACAATTCTCTCATCGGAGGTCGCCACTATATGAATCGGCTTCCCGAAAACGTTCTTCTCGTATTTCCAGTTCCAGGATTCGCGACTGCGAGTAGATGCGAAATATTGCTGTGTTGAGAACACTTCTTCTGTAAGACCCATAATGTGCTCGATGTCATTTTCATGAGCTTCTCTTATTGTAATCTCGTTTTTCATACAAGATTCCTCATCGATTCAAACTTATATCCGCTATCTCTAAACCATTCTAAAAGCTTGACGAACTTCTTTGGGTTTCTCTTCTTGCCAAGTCTTGATTTCAGTAATCGCTTGAGCGAGTAGTTCTGAGAATTGTGCTTCCTCACGTCAAAATCATACGGATGGAAGTACATAATCAACGAATCACTCTGCAAATGACTTACTTGCTTCTTGATTAACCACAGCGGTAATACCCTAAAATAAGTACCACCAGCAAAGGGAACATTCATTCCAAGAAATCTGCCGGTCTGGATGCTGAACTCTTCTAAACCTTTTTTTCGAAATTGCTCGATATCCGAGTAAGTCAATTCACCATAGAGACCATTTCCTTTTACCGGAAAAAAGCTAGAATCGTACTTGTAGCCGTATTGGATAAGCTTTTCAAGAACCAAAGGAGAAACAGAATAACTTGTCGCTCTATAACCGATTACTTCTTCGCCTGTCACTGATTCTAGAGCTCTCTTTGACTGAGCAATTTCGTATTCCAACGCTGCGTTATCAATTCTGTTATTCGGGACATGGGTCATTCCATGGCTGGCAATTTCGTGCCCTCTTTCGTGTATCTTCTCTACAACTTCCGGGTGGTTCTCCGCGAACCAGCCAAGAACAAAGAATGTTGCCTTTACTCCGAAGTAGTCGAATTTATCAAGCAAGAAACCTAGCGGCTCATTGAGTCGCAATTCTCTTTCTTTCCACGTATCTTACGGATATTGATTTCTGTAGAATACTGCCTGAAACCAGTCTTCAATATCGACTGTTAGGAAAACCTTCTTCATACTACACACCTTTGATTTCCCGGAGATTATTGCATATCTTCAACCCAATATCCTTCATTGTCAAGAGCTTTTCCAATCTACGTGAGCAAACATTATTCGCACTAAAAGCAATCCTCATCAGAGAACAGCATATTAATCAGCTTCGACAAATGGTGAACACTTTTCATTTGCCAGCTTCAGATTCAGCTCCCGGAATACTCGAAAAACTCCTTCAACTGATCAACTGTACTTATGGTGAAAATACGGATTTCTTTCTCATTATGTTCGGCGATCTTCCTTACAAGTTTTGTCAATGTATCGCCAGGACCGATCTCTACAAATGTGTCTACGCCAAGATCCAGCATCGTTTCGACACTGTCTTTCCAGAGAACGGAATGGCTTACTTGTTTCACAAGGGCAGAGCGTAGCACTTCCTTCTCGGTGCTCGGTTTTGCAAATACATTAGTTACAATCGGGATTTGCGAGTCGGAAAATCGAATTTCATTAAGATCAGTTTCTAGCCTTTCTTGTGCCGGCTTTAGCAGGCTGCAATGGAACGGAGCACTTACAGGCAAGACAACCGCTTTAGTAGCTCCTGCATGTTTAGCTTTCTTCGCAGCGTCTTTGATAGCGTTCTTCTCTCCTGAGATTACTATCTGTTCATGGGAGTTATAGTTCGCTATTTCAACGACACCCAGCTCTTTCGATGATTGTAGAATCTCTGTAAGTCTATCGATATCCAACCCCACAATAGCTGCCATCGCTCCGACTCCCAGCGGTACAGCTTCCTGCATATACTTCCCGCGATTCTTTACTACTCTCACAGCATCTTCGAAACTCAATGCGCCTGAATAAACAAGAGAGGTGTATTCGCCAAGGCTGAGCCCGGCAGTGATATCACATTTGATTCCCATTTGTTCCACAGCTTTCAAGATCGCAATAGAGGTCGTTAGTATAGCTGGCTGGGCATTCTCTGTCTTGATGAGCTCTTCTTCAGGTCCATCGAAGCAGAGGCGACTTATACAGAAGCCCAACGCCTGGTCAGCCTTGAGAAAAACGTCTGACGAAACAGAGAACTCACGAATGAAATCAGATCCCATACCAACATACTGCGAACCCTGTCCTGGAAACACAAAAGCGATTTTGCTCATACTTACACCTCTCTTAGAACTCAAGTAAGCTTCGTGGTTAAGTAAGTGCCCCGTTATCCTGAGCAGATCTTGCAGTATTCCAAACACTCTGATTCACTCAAGATGAACTTTGAAGCTGTAATCAAAATCAGAATGCCGTCAAAAAGATCATTATTCAGGTACGGATTCCACTCAAAGCGGAACTAGGTTTCTTAATTTTATAATAGCAACCAATCAAATGCCCATCTAGCCCATGTAATCCAGAATATCTTTGATTGTCTTAAAACCCTTGATCTGTTCTCCCGACAGTTTCTTTCCAAACTCATCGTCCATAAGTACTATGAGTGAGAGTTTTGCCATTGAGTCCCAACCTTCGACTTCTTCCAGCTTTACTTCCTCGTTAAGTGTACCTTCGTCTAGTTCAAGCATGTCTTCAAGCAACGCAAGTTTTTCTTGATCTGTCATTCAAATTCACTCCTTTGGTTATGATTTTCTCGATTATTCGTCTATCATTCTACTATCGAAGAGTTCAACTTGTCGCACCACTGTCTATTACAAGACCGGTTCCTGTTATTATTCTCGATTCATCACTCAAAAGAAAAGCTACTGCATTTGCAACGTCATAAGGTTCACCAAGTCCTAGACAATATGCGCTGAACTGATTGTCACTTTCAGTGCTGCCAGTTCTTTCCGCAAATCTATCAAACATCTCCGTTTTCACAAATCCTGCAACAATACTATTTATCCTTATTTTCTTATCGCCCAACTCTTTCGCCATTGAACGTATAGCGCCATCCATTGCAGCTTTTGAAGCGCTATATGCAGTCTTTGACTTAAAGCCTCTTATACTTGAAACCGAGGACATTCCGACAATGCTCATTCCCTCTCTGTATCTTCCCTTCTTGCTTAGGTAGCGAACAATCTCAACGAAGCTATAGAAATTAATAAGCATCATTTCATGTATGAAGTCATAAGTTGTCATTTTTAGTGGTCTCATTAACGAAACGCCCGCACTGTGAACGAACCCATTAAGTGGTCCATTCTCATTCACAACCGTCTTTATCAATCCTTCGATTCCTTCTATCCCTTTGAGGTCATAGCTATACCACTTATGATCTTTGCCCTCGAGTTCTTCTAGTACCGCCTGAAGCTTCTCTTCGTTTCTGGCAATCATGACGACTCTTGCTCCCAGTTTGCTTGAGTGGACTGCTGTTGCCCTTCCAATTCCGCTGGAAGCTCCTGTTATGAGTATCGTCTTGCCGCGAAGCAGTGGAGGATTAACCATGAGATACCGCCCCTTCTCCGTAGAAACTATCAGTATGTACTACTGCCTGTATTCCGGCTACATCAATACATGCATCTATCGCTCCCCAAGAAAGACCGACACCAAAGCCGCTCATAAGAAATCTCTTTTTGCCAGTAATCCCTTGCCCCTTTAGAAAGGACAAAACAAGAGGGATCGAAGTACTGCTTGTATTGCCATAATGAATCATAGATATCGGGATCTTCGATTCAGCTGCTTTGAGCTTTCTGGCGATTTGCTTGAGTATATACTGGTTTGCCTGATGAAGGATAAAGTAATCATAGTCCTTTTCAGAGGTTTGATTCTCTTCCATGAACCCAAGTATATATCGGGGAACTTCCATAATTGTGAAGGCGAAAACATCCTGGCCATTCATATATGTATCGTAATCGGAGCGAATATTACCGTCTGCCCATTCTACTCTCTCAGTTGGTGCGCCTATATTCCTGTACGCACCTGCAGGCACGATTATCTTCTTGAATCTATCACCGAATGATTTTACCGCATAGACTATTGGGCTGGCATTTGGGTCTTTCTCAAGCAAAGTGGCTGTACCACAATCACCGAAGATCATCGAAAGAGAGCGGTCCAAAGGAGATATCCTCTTCGTGGGGGTCTCTGCAGCTATAAGCAGAGCTCTTTGAACGTTGCTGGTCTTCATAATAGACGAAGCGACTACCAACCCATTTACGTAACCTGAACAACCGAGATTGATATCGAAGCAGATACACTCTTCGGGCAAACCTAATCGATGCTGAAGAACAAAAGCGGTAGCAGGCAATCTGTAATCAGGTGTCTGAGTGACGACAATCAATGCGCCTATGCTGTCTTTGTCGATACCGAGTTTGTGAATTAGGTTCTCAGCAGCTACGTAACCCAAATCTGAAGCAGTCTGTTCTTCACGCGTTTTGTATATTGTTTCGACACCTGTTTTTGAGATTATCTTGTCTACGGCTTCTTTGCCAAAATCCCCATAGCGAGATACAGAATCAACTCTCGTAGTTGGTAAAGCACAGGAGATTCCGGAAATTGCAATGTTTTCAATTCTCCCTTTAGACATTGCCAAGATCACTCCTTTCTTCTCAGTTGACTGTATCTTTATCAACTCTGTTATTACAGTAATTTGCTAAGTACTTTCTTCTTTCAGAAATCACAAACGATTCATAATGCCCAGGTCGCACCTTCGTTTCTGGCGATAGTGACTTAAGAAATACAATAGTTCTGTCTATGAATAGCTTACGATTTCCACCCTTTAGTCGAGTCACTGTGTTATAGTCTCTTAATAGCGTGTCTCCGCTGAAAAGGTAATCGTTGTCAATCAGGATACATATACTGCCTCTTGAATGTCCCGGTGTTTCTATCATAAATATACGATGATCCTGCCACGATAATTCTATGCTGTTATCAAAGGTCTTGTCAGCTCTACAAGAATAGGGTTCGATGGATTCTGGAAGTGCTCCTTTAATGGGAACAACTTGCGCCAAAGCATCAAAGTACTTTGAAAAGTTCCCGCTTGGCGACTCGATTTCCTGTCCACAGGCTTTGCTACACATAACAATACAATTGCAATTATCCTTAAGCCAGTTAACACCGCTTATATGATCATAGTGCTCGTGCGTGAGAATAACATAGTCAATCACCTTATGATTCAGCATCAACTGCTGCAAAGTCTCTGCGGATTCGAAGGGATCAATCATTATTACATGGTTCCCGCTATGAACAATATACATATTCGAATTCAACAGAGGAGATATATGTGATTCTATGATCAAGTCTTTCGAACTCTCGTCCAACTTTATATATCCACTCTTCTCGCCGGGTTTCCAAATACTTTGGTGCCAGCTCTTACGTTGCGAATTACTACGCTGCCAGCGCCAATGTAAGCATCGTCTCCAACTGAGACTTTTGGCAAAATCGTTGCATGATTACCAGCAAAAACTCGCTTCCCAAGTTTCACTCTTCCCAAAATGCCGCAAAGAGAGCTTATTGTTGTGAAATCACCTACTGAGACATCGTGTGCAACAGTCGTACTCTGCAAGAATACGTAATCACCCAAACGTGCGTTTGAACCTACAGATGAGTAAGGATACATAACTACGCCTTCTCCAAGTTCGCAATAATCGTCCAACCTTGCTGTTGGGTGTATAAGGCTTGTGAAAACCGCACCGACTGCTTTCAGCTGATTAACGACCCTTTCTCTTCTCCAGGGTGTTGCAATTGCACAAACAAAGACTTCGTTTTCCCTGGGCATACAATGTTCTATTGTACCAACAATATTGTATTGACCCTTTGTAAGCTGACTTATATCCAGTCCTTCATCTGCGATGAATCCTTTAATATTCCAAGTCATAGAAGTTCTGTTAATGTCTTTTGCTATCTGCAAGATCTCTCTCGAAGTATCTCCCGCTCCCACTATTATCAGGTCTTTCATCTCATCACTTCCGATATTGATTTCGCCACAAACTCCGCCTGCTCCTCGCTGTTGAGTGTGGAGCTCGGGAGGTTCAGGCCTTTTTCGTACAGTTCGTAAGAGTTGGGGTATTCTTCTTTTTTGTATTTCCGGTACGGAGGGAATTCAGTTATCGGGACGAATATCCTTCTTGTAGGTATTCCCCTTTCTTTGAGCTCCTTCTGGATCTGGGGGATGTCTTTTGTCGGGTGGCTTATCTTTATAGACGAAAGCCACCAGGAGCTTATTGAATCGGGATACTCTTCCTGAAACTCTATTCCCTTTATATCTTTAAGTGCTTCTCTATATATTTCGTTGTATCTTTTCTTTTTCTTGAGGAAATCGGGCAGTCTTTCGAACTGGGCAAGGCCGAGAGAGGCTTCAAGGTTTGTCATTCGGTAGTTAAAGCCGATCTCGGGGTGGTAGTAGCCCTTGCTTTCGTCTCTGGCCTGGTTGACGAGGAATTTCATGTGGTCGGCAAGCTTTTCATCGTTTGTGGTTATCATTCCGCCGCCGCCCGTGGTGATTACTTTGTTTCCGTTGAACGAGAAGCAGGCCATAGAGCCAAAGGTGCCTGTCTTTATTCCGTGGTATGAAGCGCCGAGGCTTTCAGTCGCGTCTTCTATTATTGGTATGCCGTATCTTTGAGAGATCTCCGTTATACTCTCCATATCGCAGGGGTTGCCGTATATGTGGACGGGGAGTATTGCCTTTGTATTTTTCGTTATCGCCTTTTCTACTTTCTCCGGGTCCATGTTCCAGCTTGCCGGATCTATATCTACAAATACGGGAGTAGCGCCGACATAGGTTATCGGGTTGACGGAGGCGATGAATGTGATGACGGGGACTATGACTTCGTCTCCCGGAACTATGCCGAGCTCGTGGAGGGCGAGGTGAATTGCGGCCGTGCCGCTCTGGGTAGAGATCGCTCGCTTTGTGCCGACGTACTCTGCAAATTTGGCTTCAAACTCGGGTATGAACGGTCCGGCAGTAGAGACAAACGTAGAGTCTACGCATTTGAGCAGGTATTGCTTTTCAAGTTCTCCGAGGTTTGGTGCGTCAAGGTATATCGTGTCCATCGCTTTCTCCTATACGTTATATATGTCGGGTTTATAGTACTCCATGTTATTCTCAAGCCATTTGATCGTTTCTTTCAGGCCTTCCTCGAGCGTGTGTCTCGGCTCCCAGCCTGTCAGCCCTTTTGCCTTGGAGCTGTCGCAGAGGAGTCTTTCGACTTCGCTCTTATCCGGTCTTATTCTCCCATCGTCAATCTCTATTTTGAGCTCTCTGTTCATGAGGCTCGCGATCAGTTGCGCGAGGTCTTTTATAGAAATCTCTCTGTTCGAACCGAGGTTTATTACTTCTCCAGTGCTTCTCTCGTGCAGACCCGCTTGGTAGAAGCCTTCGCAGGTGTTCATTACGTAGTTCATATCTCTTGTGGCCTCAAGGTTACCCAGCTTTATACGCTTTTTTCCGGCCAGAAGCTGGGAGATGATCGTGGGGATCACTGCCCTGGCCGACTGTCTCGGGCCGAAGGAGTTGAATGGCCGGATGACGGAGACGGGCAGGCCGAAGGAGCGGTGAAAAGTCAGCGCCAGCTGGTCGGCTCCCGATTTCGTCGCCGCGTAAGGAGACTGCGGGTTGACGGGGTGTTTCTCGTCTATCGGGACGTATTGCGCCGTGCCGTATATTTCGCTCGTGGATGTGTGGATCACCTTCTGTGTTTTTAGCTCTCTTGCGGCCTGGAGTACGTTGTAAGTTCCCTCAACGTTCGTCTTTATATAGGCAAGCGGTGAGACGTATGAGTAGGGGATTCCGATCAGGGCGGCCAGGTGAAAGACGACGTCGATATTTTTCATCGCGTTTTTGACTGAATCGAAGTCTCTTATATCTCCTGAATAAACTTCTATTCTATCTTTGAGAGGCGATTCTTCGAGCCAGCCCCAGTTGTTTTTGGAGTTGTAGCGGACGAAGGCTTTTACTTCGAAGCCTTTCTCTACAAGATATTCTGCTAGATGAGAACCTATGAAGCCTCCGGCTCCGGTCACGAGTGCCTTCAATTGGCTTCCTCCTCGTTGCTTGTCAAAGCCATATAGTCTTCCATTCTTCCGACATCGTGCCAACTGCCATTGTGAACATGAACTGCAAGTTTCATTCCATTATCTTTCATCATTCCCCAGAGGGTCGGCATGTCTATGTACTGGTGTTTCGGTATGTTGTTCTTTATATAGGTTATCACTTTTTTCGAGATGCCGTAGATTCCCCCGTTTATTATGTACTGGAGATTCGGCTTTTCTTCCCAGTCTATTAGCTCTGGTGTGCCGTTTGTCTTTAGAACGCCGAAATCGACAGGGATTTTTCTCTCTATTCCTGTAAGCACTAGATCGTATTCTCTAAGCAGATCGTTTATAATTTCGTAATCGACATCGCATATGAGATCACCATTGGAGACGATGATCTTGTCATCGAAGTCATCCGGAAGAAGAGCGAGAGAGCCTGCCGTTCCCGTGCGTTCGATCTCTTCGATATATGTAATGCTTACTCCGTATCTCGAGCCATCTCGAAGGAAGCTCTTTACTATCTCTTTCTTGTAGTTGACAGATACGAAGATATCCACTATTCCGAACTCTTTCATGTGTTCGATTATCAGTTGGATTATCGGCTTGTCGCCCACTGGCAGCAGAGGCTTGGGAATAGCAGAGGTTAAGGGCCTAAGTCTCTTGCCCTGGCCTCCGGCCATTATGAAGCCGTACTTGAACACTACTTACCACTCCTGCCCAGTATCCACTGATAAGTCAACGCAAGGCCCTCTTCGAGGCTTACCTTCGGTTCCCAGCCGAGCTCTTTCTTTATCTTGTTTATGTCTGCAACTGCGTAATCGTAGTCGTATTCTTCGCGGAGCTTTGTGGCGTCGAAGAGGACGTCGCATTCGCCGCCGGTTATTTCCTGTGCTCTTGTAATAAGTGTGCTGATAGATGTTGGATTGCCCGAGCCTACATTGAAGATGTCGATTCCTTTGGGATCTTTCTCAAGGATGAGACTAATCAAATCTATGAGATCGGAGATATAGAAGAAGTCGCGGACTTTCTCTGAATCTCCTATGTTTACTGTTCCGGAGGAGGCGATTCTCTCTAAAACGGTCGGAACAACATAAGGCGATAGTTGATACGGGCCGTAAGGGTTGAATAGTCTCAAGATCGTAAGATCGAGAGAATATCTATTTGCTAGATAGACGAGTATATCTTCAAGGATTGCGGCTCTTGTTCCTACGAAGTTCTTCGGGCAGACTACATCCGACTCTTTGAACTGGCCTTTTTTGGGAGCATACACTCCATAGGAAGAGAGATAGATGATCGTCTTGAGTTTGTTTGACTGAGCTGCAAGTGTGAGCACATCGCCAAGAGAACCGATATCCGTAAATTCTCCTATGTATTCGAAACCGATTATGTATGGAATATCCGGATCGAAACTGCTGTAATTCGAGTGTTTTAGCTGTTCTGTATAGTCTATCTGGAAGGCTCTTTCCAGATGAGGCGTTACCCATTTCTCCACGTTCGATACCAAGACTTTCGACACTATTTAGCACCCCTTCGAAAGATCATTACTTCCGCTGTACGAAGCATCGTAGCCAGGTACAGCCTGAAGTCCAAGTTCTTAACATAGTATAGATCATATGAAAGCCTTCTGGCAAAGGTTTCGTATTCTAGTTTGTCAACATATCTATATACAACCTGGGCGTGTCCCGTTATCCCGGGCATTACTTTCGTTCTGAATCTGTAGAAAGGTATCTCTCTGGTACAGTATTCATAGGTCGATGGAATATCCGGCCTGGGGCCCACTATGCTCATATCGCCTTTGAGAACGGAGAAGAGCTGAGGAATCTCGTTGAGTCGGGTCATTCGCAGCAGTTTTCCGCTCTTAGTCGTAACGGGTTTGTCCTCTCCTTCTTTCGGGTCATCCATTGTGCGGAACTTGTACACTCTGAATATCTTCGCGTTCAAGCCATGTCTCGGCTGATTGAAGAAGATCGGTCTGCCATCGCGGATCAATATGTAGAAGATACTGAAAAGTATGAACGGAGAAAAGAGAACAAGGAGTGCACCTGAAAAGATGATGTCAGCCACCCTGATTCTTCTCGAAATCCTCGCTTCAGAAAACACGATCTGATAATACTCTTTGAATATTTCTATGATCTCCACTGGTATTCTGTGAAGAGAGTTTTCCACCAGAGTAGGCAAATACTCTATAGAGGTTCTATTAGTGATTGCTTCATTCAACACTGGCTGAACTGATTCTGCAAGCTTTGGATCTCCAATCAATATCGCATCGAAAGGCTTTGTTTCTTCAAATGTTATGGCCTGTGTGAGGGAAGCGGCTGTCGGGTTCATATAGCTGTAGATTTCGAACTTGCCCATCGAGGCCTTCTCCACTTCTTCGAGGATTGGAGCTAGCTCTTCTTCTTTGCCTATGACGAGATATCTTCTTGGGGGAAGATGCTTAATCGAATATCTCATCATCATGCATGAGAGAAGCGGGAAGACTAAGGCTGCAACGAGAGCCGTTACGCCGAATGTCAGCCTTGGGAGCCTTGGAGTGAAAAGGATGATCGGGATGAGGGCAAAGAGAATGCCGAGGATCGTTCCTGAAACATATGAGACGATGCATGAGATTAGAGAGTATGTTGTTGAGTTATCGAAGCCTCTGAAGGCGTATATGCCGAGCATGATAGCTACATTGAGTATAAGAGCTTGAAAGGCAAATCTGAGAGTCCATGTGAGCGTAAGTGACTGGATGAAGAAAAGGGCAGCGAACAGAAAAGAAGCGATAAGGTACTTCAGTCTTGCTATTCTTCTTGACACAAGTACCCCTCCTGATCTTATTTAATCTAGTGATCAAATACGGTAAACAAGAAGAACGAGGATTTCTCATTGTTCGCCTTACGTGTTGTTAATACTCGGTTTGTAAGCTATTCGATTTGCCTTACGTATGTTAACATTTCACAATCTTATTCGCAAGTAATTCGAAATCCGTTTATCGCTGATTAGGTTCATTTATTATCCTTGGCTATCAATTATAGAATCTATCCGTAGATGAGTCAATATTGTGGGAGAGAAGGGAATGTAAAGATTCTTGTGGAGATGACGCAAGGCTGGCTTCGGCAGGAAGCATCTCAAGTCCACCGTCAACGGTCCGCCGTCCTTCGCACGTCAGTTGCAAGTTCCATGATGCATG
>NZ_DJGL01000108.1:0-7380 GCF_002432735.1 Mesotoga sp. UBA5847
AGAAAAAACTATTCTTCCAGAGCGAGGATCTTCTTTCTTTGATGAAGGTTATAATTCAAGAGCTTCTAAATCCTTACCAAGAGATTGTTAGTGACTGCCTCTTTTTTCTCTCCTTTCGAAGATATTCTTTCCAGACCAATTGGTGCTCCTGATAACGATCTGACTGGAATAACATCTTCTTCTGAACCAATAGTCCTTAGAAGTCATCTAATTAGAACGATACTAAATAAAAAGGAGAGGCTTTTCTTGAAGATACCCGTTCTCATTCTAATAGGTATTATCTCATTGGTCATTATCGTGTTAGGAGTTGCCAATGTTGCAAATGGCTCTTCTCCACAAGAAGTAGTTGTCACGGAGTATCAGGGGATCAAACTCGACGATCTCGGTGCTTTCAGAGAGAACTCGATAAAGGGCGTGCAGTACGTGAATATAGAAGAATACTTCCTAAAGATTGGAGGTCTCGCAGAAAATCCGTACATTCTTACTTATTCGGAGTTGCAGGATCTTCAGCACATTCAGAAGCTGGTTATACTTCACTGTGTCGAGGGGTGGACAGCAAAGATGCTCTGGGAAGGTATTCCGCTTGTGGAAATGATTGACAGAGCAGAGCCCGACGACAGGGTAACTAATGTGATCTTCAAGTCAACTGATGGCTATACGACAAGCCTCACTCTCGACTACATAAGAGAGAGAAACATCATTCTGGCCGACAAACTGAACGGAATCGAACTACCTCCGGCCCAGGGTTTCCCGTTCATAGTGGTTGCCGAAGACAAGTGGGGCTACAAGTGGGCGCGATGGGTCGAAGAGATAGAGCTGTCGGGCAACGACAAGTACAGGGGTTACTGGGAAGAGTATGGATACAGCAAAGATGGAAGTCTCGACAAGCCGATGTTCGACAGATAAACCAGAGATAGTTCTCAGCCCATATAGTTTCTCGGGGCCAAACAGGAGCCGATCTGAAGATCAGCTTTAAGGCGTTGTTTGGAGGAAAGCACCGCGGCTATGATAAGCAATACTGTCAGTCTGTCGTCTTGTTTTCATAATCGGCTTTCATGATAGCAAAGCTATTGACAGCAAAGAAAACCTCTCTCTGATCGCGACTGCACAAGATAGTCAGAGTGAAGACTATGAACCCGCCGTCAGAAGAGAGCACATGACACTGGACTCAAGAAATGAATTTCGCTTCTCTCATTCACCTTCTGGAATCTTCCACATCTAGTAACCCCTGCTGTTCTCCTTGCTTTCACTAACCGTTCCGGTAATCAAAAAAGTGCACTTAAGTGGATTCACTCCAGCGCGCTTCGTCACAAATCACCCATAAGACAAACAGAATAAAGAAAATAAAGTATTTTGTTACACTATTATTATGTTCTGTGATAAAACCCAACCTGCTTGTAAATCGACAAGAACAACTTCTTATGCTTTCACTGGCGACAGAAAAAATATCTATTTATCGTCGCGCTCAATTCTTCCGCCGCCCCTTCTTCTCATTATCGTTGACTGGTCCTCATCCTGAGGAGTGAGCGGCCCCTTTTCGGTAGTTGAATCTGCTGCTGCTCTCCTTGAATCGTTCTTCTGATCTTTGGGGGCGCCAACCAACCTTCCGCCGACTGCCCCCTGTCTGTTCTTCCTTTCTCGATAGGTCCTGAGATCGTTGATTTCTTTCTGTCTTTCTCCCAGTGATTCCAGTCGTTTCAGCAATTTGTGAATGTAATCTTCCTCCGAATACTTGAGTTCTATATTGGTCAAATACCAATCGGCTTCGAACTTCTTCTTGGCCTTCTCCAGAGCTTCGAGATACTCAGCCTTCTTCTTATCCAGATATTCTGTCTCTTCAGCAAGAGCTTTCAGTTCAATATCCTCCGCTTCGATGTCGAGAGCCTCAAGTTTCTCCTCCACCTCTTGCTGCTTGGCTTCAAGTTCCCTACATCTTCTTTCGCTGTAGGTTTCCATCTTGCTAATTAGCGGTTTTTCTTCCTGCTTTGCGGCTGGTACCCCACCCGCTCCCCGAAGTTTCCTGGTCTCTTCCTCAGGTCTCAGTTTGTCGATTTCATTCTTGATTCTCTCAAGCTGATCAAGTAACGGTTTTCTCCTGTGTTCGAATATCGTTAGCCTGTTCCGCGTAAAGGATTTGTAGTCCGCATCCTGAGTTCTGATTATCATGCCACTTTCCTCCTCCTCCACCAGAGATTCTTCACTAGCGGTTTGTTGACAACATTGATAGAAACCGATTCATTCAGGCTGTTAGAAACAACACTTTAGACATTGTAGAAGAATTATATACATTTTAGGTGTTGTTTCGCTCTTCTGGAGAGTCATGTCTCAATGTTAGCGAAAACGGAATTCGAGTGCATCTGGAGGGAGAAGAGTTGTGCAGGGCATCGCTGACTTATTTGACTATGGTCGTAGACTCACATGAGGTCTTTTCCAATGCCCGTCATTAAAAAAGGGCCCAAATGGGCCCTACTTGATTGAAGGGGTTAAGGTTATCTTGCTTTTCCGAATCCTCTGCCGAGTCCGGGACCCTTTGCGCCTGTCGCTCCATGTCTGAAACCTGTTCCGTCTTCAGCCTTGAGGTTGGTCATAACTCTTACGCCGTCGTTCGAGCAGTTGTCGTTGACTCCATCGCCGTCTGCATCTACGAAGTTCTCACAGGCAGCTGTGTCCTGTAGTCGCTGCATTGCTCTCGTCCCGTAACCTACTGCAAGTGTCATTCCACCGATCAAAAGAACCGCTATCGTAATTAAAACTACTTTCTTCATCCTTCTACACCTCCATATGTTTTTTAGTACATTCTCAGTCTACGGGCGCATTCTTAGAGACTCCTTAGTTAAACCTTAGAGTTTGCTTAGAAACGTAGCTCTAATAGCGCCAGCGGGTGAAGTTGATGTAGTGGATGAATTCCTACGGGGTAAGAATCGACCCGGGAAGATCCCTTACTCAAAGCGAAAGGGACCGTAATGAGCCGGTCCCTTTCAAGACCAATCTTCAAGAAGACCCAATTAAGAGAGCTCCGCAAAGACTATCTCGTCCTCATTTGAGTCAAGCTTTCCGTAACCCGGGCCGTTTCCATTGCAGGAGTCGTTAGGAGCACCGTAACCCGCATCGTCGTCAGGGCCATCTGGAATCCCGTCTCCCGGTCCACTGCCGTTGATTGAAAGAGCAATTCCAAAAGCAAGGAGAAAGAAAAGCACAATTGCGGTTAGTCGTTTCACCATCATCCCTCCGTTTTGCTCAAGTGATTAGATCTTATTGTTTTACTCATTAAAGAGTGATTAAAAACTGATGTATAGGTTTACTACACTCCGTCTTCTCATCTAGACTTCTAGATTAGCAATTTGCCGGGAATCTCATTGACTTATGTTAGTCTATACTCCCTATGGTCGAGCAATACAAACTTTCTTCGACTTTGCATGTCTCTCTATCCAGCAACAAAACTAATCCTCTTGAACTCCCATCTGAGAAAAGGCCGCCGCTTACCCGGTATTAAAGTAGCGGCGGCTGGACTAGGGGTAAACAGGGGTACAAGTGTGGTACTCTCATTCGGAGACGGACTCTCCAACTCCAAAGATATTCTTGAAAGCGTTCTGGATCTTCATGAGCAATCTATTCATCAAGCGAACAAGCAAAGGCTCTGAACTTTCCGCTTCTTCCTCCAGGTTTTCCAGTTGCAACGATGTGCTGCCTCCCGAATCAACTTTACCGGCTCCGGGACCTTCTCCCTTTCCTGTTACCGGAGATCCAAACCCTGCCCCGGGTTTCTGTCCATCGGGAATGCCGTCGCCGGGGCCCTTGCCATTATTTGCCAGGGCCAGACCGAAGAACAGTGAAACAAATAGGACAATCAGTATGGCTTTTCTCATAATCGTCACCCCCTTGTATTTGTACTCAGATCCTAGAACATCCGTGATTAAAAAGACATTAATGAAGAAAGACCTTTACGACTGCCAGACATGTTGGCTCAGTCGATACAGACGAATCTGATACAATCGGAAATGAACTGAAAAAAGGGAGGTGCTGATTTTGGAGTGTGAAGTCGACAGAAATCTCGAGAAATGCAACTGCACTTATTCCGGCTGTCCCAGAAAGGGCAAGTGCTGCGAGTGCATAGCTTATCACCGAAAGAACGGAGAGCTGCCTGCATGCTACTTCACAGATGAACAGGAGAAGACCTGGGACAGAAGCATAGAGTATTTCGTGAGAATTAACAGCAAGAGATGATCTCGAAAGCCGGTCTGATTTCCTCGATCAACTCCGCACTACCGAGAAGTGCTAAAATAGAATGATTTTAAATTACATATTCTCGAGTTTTATCGGGATTTTCCTGGAGGAAGAATTGACTCAAGAGTTTTATAAGCGCTTCTTTTCATTGAAAGAGTCATATTGGATTCTCTTCAACGGCATCAGAACGGTGGGCCACATGTCACGATCAAAGCGGAACGGAGAGCTGAGTACAGAGCTAATCGAAAAGGTTATGCTCACCGTTACCGAAATAAATGGATGCGAAGTTTGTTCGGTCTTCCACAACAAAGTTGCCGAAAAAGAGGGAATCAAAGAAGAAGATATCCAGATGCTTTTCGTCACCGAAGTTGAAGAACTTCCACAAGATGAAGCTCCTGCCATTCTCTTCGCCAGGGGGTATGCAACTTCTTCCGGCAAACCATCTGAGCACTCATGGAAGAGTCTCATCCAGAGTTATGGGGAATCCAAGGCCAAGGGCATATTGGGCGCAGTTAGAACGATAATGATGGGCAACAGCTTCGGCATAGCCTGGGGAGCCCTCTCAAATAGGATCAAAGGTAGACCCGTTAAAGGTAGCAGTCTCTGGTACGAGATCAGTATGCTTCTCTCTTTCATCTTCTTCATCCCTGTGGCCTCGGTACACGCCCTGCTCGCCAGTCTTTTCAAAAAGCCCATAATAGCCTTCCAAGCACAAGAGGCCGCTGCTTAGACCGTGGCTGCTGATAGGTTGGTAAGAGCAAGAACAGAAGTGATGCTGCCTCCGGTGATGCTCTTCGACACCTATTCTTTAAGGCAACACATCCATTCAAAGGAATTTGATTGGTGCTGGCAGTGTTAGAATTTGGTTGAATACCACGAGGAGGTGTTGGCAGTGAAGAAAGCTAAATTCTTTGTTCTGGTCGTTCTGCTTCTTTCAATCCTTTCGTTTTCAACTACCATCAAGATATATCTAGTAACCGATTATCATTCCCACGCAATTCCCTTCTATTCTGAAGGGCGACACGGGTTCGGGGGAATCGCCAAGATAATCGCTTTTCTGAAAGACAAGACTGGTGACGAAGACACTCTGGTCTTTGGCGGCGGAGACATGATAAACCTCGGGACACCGGCGTGGTCCGACAAATTCCACGCCATAGAAATGCCGTGGTTCAACAACATCTTCGATGCCATGGCTTACGGTAATCACGATTCGGAATACGGTCCGGAAGACTTCCGGGAAGTATGGAGAAATGTTACTTATCCGATTCTTGGCGCAAACGTTCTGGATGCGGGCGGAGTACCTGTATTCGAGTACTTCGGGAAGAGGTACTTGATTTTTGAAGTCGAGGGAAAGAGAATCGGTGTCTTCGCTCTGGCAGGCTCCGATTTTGATAGTCTTGTCAAACCCGCCGCAAGGCCCCTCGAAGGAGCCATTTTCGGAGATTTCATGACAACTGCGAGCGAGATCGTCGAAGAAATGGAGGCAGAGGGAGTCGATCTTATCGTCTTCATCGGACATGCGGAGTACGAGGAAACGCTGAAATTGGCAAGAGAGATCGAAGGAATAGACCTGATTTTCGGTACACACAGCCATCTCAAGATCCCTCTTACAAAGATCGAGGGAACTGAGACTTACTTCATTTCGCCTTACCAGTATGGGACATATGTGGCGGAAGTAGTGGTTTACTTTGGAGCCGACGGTCAGAAATCCATCTCGGGGTCGCTAATACCCATGGATGACTCCAGGCCGGAGGATCCAATAATTGCGGAAAAGGTAGAAAAACTTCATAACGAGCTGGAAAGCGACCCTGAGTTCTCTCACCTTTTCGAATGGATCGGGGACGTCGAAACGGAACTATCTGCAGCAAATGTCAACACGGGAGAATCGGTGCTCGGCAATTTTGTGATGGATGTTATCAGGGAGAAATCGGGAGCAAATGTTGCTCTCTCCACTTCGAGTAGTTTTAGAGCTTCTATCGCTCCAGGGTCGACTGTTTACGAGGACCTCAAGAACGCCCTTCCCTACGTCAACATAATCTACGTCTATGAGGTGAAGGGAGAAACACTCGAGAAAATCCTCAATCATTCTGTTAGTCAGAGCGGTACCGGATTCTTCTCACAGGTCTCGGGAGTTCGTTTCACGATAAGCGATGGAAAGGCAACGGCCATTGAAGTCCAGGCAGATCTGGAATGCCCGGACAGCTTCGATTTACTGAATCCCGAAGCAACGTATTTGGTCGCCACAACGAATTACCAGGGGCTATTTGCTCCCGGTTACAAAGATCTCTTTGCGGGCCTAACATACAAAGACACTGGCCTCGACGTACAGAAGATAGTCAAGGAGTATATGCAGAACAACAGTCCTATCAGCGCGAAGCTTGACGGAAGAATTCGAAAATAGCGAAGTTTCAAAATAGAAGAACCCCCACAGATGTGAGGGTTCTTTTGTTGAGAAAGAAACATGGCTTAGATCGTTCATTGCTCTAAGACAATGTCTTCCAGTTCTTTCCCGACGGCTTCGCGATCTGCTTTCTTCTTTTTCTGAAGATTTCTTACCTTCCAGAGTGCGAGACTTCCGACGAGTGTAACCGAACACATCACCAAATAGACGGGAATGGCACCACCCCTATCCAAACCAACGCCGATGGCAGGTGAGACAATCGCGAAAGAAAGACTCGCACTTAGACTTACGATTGAGATAACAGTTGCCCTGAAAGCATCTCCTACATTGCTGTTCACATAGAACCTCATAATCGGTGGGTACAGTGCCCTGACGATCTGGCCCAGGAACAAGAAGGCTATCGATCCTTTTCCAACAAGAACGATGGAAAAAAGATAGGCGCCTGCCATGAACACTCCCAGAAGTGTCAGCACCTTCCTGAGTCTCATATTATCGAAAAGACGGATCAAGTATCTTGAAGAGAGAGCGCAAACAGTATTGAATGCGGCAAACATCACTCCGTACAACGCTATGTCCAGCTCGACAAGTTTGAAATACGGTTCGTAGTGCCAGCAAATTCACTTCGAACGGATGTAGGGACGTTCGGGTGCGTGCTCTTCAGACGCACAAAATAACCTATCGCTCTCATCCCGGGTCTAACCCTGGATCGGGGGTACGGGTGTGCCAAGAAGGCGAAGAAGGAAACTTCAAGCCAT
>NZ_DJGL01000013.1:0-1772 GCF_002432735.1 Mesotoga sp. UBA5847
GTCGGAACGAAGAACCGTTCTTTACGAAGAACAGGTACTCGCTCTGGAACGAAGAACTCTCACTCTTTTCCAATACTCAACCCGCCGCGTACCTTCATGGCCCTTATGCTTCTGGAGGACCGACATTGATCGTCAGCCAGTAATCTCCAATAGCTTTCGCAACGATCAGGAATTCGTCAAAATCGATCGGTTTGACAAGATAGGAGTTCACTCCGCAGTCATAGCAAATTGCCCTGTCTCTTTCTTCACGAGAAGATGTAAGGACGACGACAGGGATCCTTCTTGTGAGTTCGGAATGCTTTATTTCGTGAAGAACTTCATGTCCAGAAATCCCGGGTAATTTGAGATCCAGCAAGACAAGATCAGGCACAGGGAATGCCTCTCTATCTTCGTATCGCCCTCTGCCAAACACATAGTCGAGAGCCATTTCACCGCTCTTTACAATCTCGACTCGGTTCGTAAGTCCTACCTGTCTGAAGGAGTCAAGTGTCAGTTCGACGTCCATCTGGTTATCCTGGACAAGCAGTATCAAAGCTTCTTTCAAAGCCTGGCCTCCTTAATCTTCACTATGAACTTTGCTCCTTCTCCCGGCACTGATTGCACAGAAACGTCCCCACCCATCAAAGTGATCGACTTCTTCACAATAGCCAGACCTATACCGCTTCCCGGGAAGTCTTCGCTAGAATAGAGCCTCTGGAATATGTTGAAGATCCTCTTATGGAATTTCTGACTTATTCCTATTCCATTATCTTCAACAATCAGGTGTACCCATTCTCCTCTTCTTTCAGAGTATATTTTCACTGCGGCCCGTTCTTCTGGTTTGTGATATGTCAAGGAGTTCTGAAGAAGGTTGATAATCGCCCTTTTCATTAGCGTGCGATCTACATAGACATTTGGCATCTCAGAGGCGGTCTGCACCGAAGCATACTCCTCTTCAATTCTACTTGACAGTGTAGAAACGCATTCATCAACTATTTCCTTCAAAGAATGGATCTCTAGGTTAAGGGGAGATCTACCTACTTTTGAGTACTCGAGAAGGCCCGTTATCAGCTCCGACATATCCTCCCCGGCCTTTAGTATGAACCCCAGATAGCGAGTGCCTTCTTCAGGAATAAGTTCCGAGTAACGATCCGAGATTATCTTAGAAAAGCCATTAATTGCTCTCAGGTGAGCTTTCAGATCATGGGCCATTGAGTAAGTAAAGGCCTCAAGCTCCTTGTTTACCTCCTCAAGCTCTTTCGTTCTGTACCAAACTCTCCGTTCAAGTTCTTGAAGTGTTAACTCGCGCTTCGTCACATCTTCAAACACAGCAACTATTTCATCCGGCCTGTTACGGTAAACGAAGTTCTCAACTTTTAGATCCAGTTTACCGTCACGGTAGTTCATTACTGGATGATGCTTGGAGCGTCCGGTCTTCCAAACCTCAATCATCGTGTCATACAACCCGAGTTCAACTACTTTCGGGAAGACCCCCCGCACACTTCTTCCAAGGATCTCTTCTTTCGTGACCCCGGTTATCTTGCATCCGGCGGGGTTCATATCGAGAAATACCACATCTTCTCCTGAGTTAGTAACCTTGTATATGGCAATGCCAGCATTCATGTTCATGTACAGCCTTCTGAAACGGAGTTCACTTTCCTTGAGAGCGGCTTCTGCTTTTTGCTGTGCGGTTACGTCTTCAAGGATTCCAAGCATTCCCTCGAGATCTCCCTTGTCATTCCTTATCGGAGCACTGAATAACTTCACCACAACTTCACTGCCATCCTTTCTGA
>NZ_DJGL01000013.1:1876-4832 GCF_002432735.1 Mesotoga sp. UBA5847
ACCTCCGAACTCTTCCAGCCAAAGATCTCTTCAGCCGCCTCGTTCCAGCTTGTTACTCTGTATTCGAGATCAAGACTCACGATGGCTATTGGAGAATTCTTAACGATTGTTGCCAGTCTTTCGCTTGTAGCCGCCAGCACTCTCTCCGCTATCTCTCCGCGCCGCCTGGCTGATTGCGCTGTCATAGCCCACCCAACTACCGTAGTTGCTGCTGGATAGATAAGCATAACCGGCAGTGCGGCAACGGCGTAAAAAGTCTCTCGGCTTGGCGATGGGAGAAGAAGCATGCATAACAACATAAAAACATGTACGAGGATTCCGAATAGGTACAACTCAACAATCGAGTGGCGTGTCCTTCTCTCTTTCAAAAAGTGTCGCCAAAGGAGACCGACAGAAACCGAGCTGATAATCGTACTTATTCCTGCAAGCGTACCCCCTCCTCCCATGAACATTCTCATAGTTATGCTCATGGAAGCGGCAATCACGGAAGGCACGAGACCGAAGTAGAGGCCTATAAGCCCAAGGACAACGGATCTTGTATCGAAAACTACTCCAGGAGCTAGCTGCCATGAGTTGAGCATTACGGCAAGAGTGATCATACCGAGAAACAAACCTGAGATCACTTGACTTGAGAATTGTCTGCTCGGCGAAGATCGGGCATAGAAGAGCCCATAAACAACCGCAAGAGTTATGAGTAACGCTGCGTTATTCATCAAAGCTATAAGTGCTTCTCTTCCCATAGAAAATCCTCCTGCCAGTCTGCCTTAATTACTTCTACAAGAATTATAGTCTTCGCTCCTGTTGAATAAGCACAACAGAAAGACAATGCCCGATGATTTCTGTTGGGTTTCTGATCAATGAGTGCTGTTCGTACATCTTAAGGAAGGTTCTTTCGTGCTATCATCAAGTAGTTTCAGGAGGTGTCTATGGTTCGAACAATATCTAATCAAGAGTCTTCTTCTCCAGTAGTAAGGATACTTTTTGTAGAGGATTTAGTAAGTGATGCCGAACTGGCAAAGCTGGAAATAACTAGAGGGCTGGCGGATTGAGATTCAAGTCTGCGTTTTCTTACCACGGACAATCGGGAGGGATTTCTGGACGCTATTGGCACTTTTAAGCCCACTCTGATAGTCTCAGACTTCATGATGCCCGGCTTCAGTGGTATGGAAGTGATAGAACTAACGCTCGAACACGCTCCGAATATTCCGGTAATTATCCTGACAGGTTCTATTAATGAGGAGACTGCAGTCGAATGCATGAAGGCCGGTGCAACAGATTACGTCATTAAGGAGCACATCTCAAGGCTTCCCTTTGCTGTTAAAGACGCCATTAGAAGAAAAAAGGAAGAGGAGCTTAGAACTTCTGCCGAAAGGGCTCTCGAAGAAAGTGAAAGAAAGTTCAGACTAATCGCCGAAAAGGCAAGCGACCTGATATACAGAATAGAGCTTTATCCCGAACAGAAGTTTTCGTACGTCAGCCCATCATCTACAAAGCTTATCGGTTACACTCCAGAGGATCACTATGCCAATCCAAATCTTGGCTTCGAGTTGGTTCATCCAGATGATCGTGAAAAGTTGAGAGATTTGCTGGAGCATGTAGATCGTTCTCCAGTAGTACTTAGGTGGATCAAAAAAAATGGCGAAGTAGTCTGGGCAGAACAGCTTAATGTTCCAATCTACGACATTGACGGAAGGCTGATTGCTATAGAGGGGATTGCAAGAGATGTAACTGAGCGCCAGAAGGCAAACGAAGCTCTGAAGCGAGCCTTCAATTCTGTAGTCAGTGTTCTCTCTGATATGCTGAACCTTAAGGATCCATACACTCAGTTTCATGAGAAGAATGTTGCGAAGTTGGCCTTAGAAATAGCAGAAAGAATGGGTCTTGACGAGTTTACTATTGAGTCTATAAGAGTTGCTGCGATGGTTCACGATATTGGGAAGATAAATATTCCAACAGAGATTCTATCCAAACCAGGAAAACTGAGCGATATCGAGTTCGAGATGATCAAGAAGCATCCCGAAACCGCATATGAAATCCTTCGAAAGGTCGACCTACCCTGGCCCGTTGCAGATATTGTCTACCAACATCATGAGCGGCTGGACGGTTCAGGCTATCCGAGACATTTGAAGAGTGACGAGATTTTGCTAGAAGCCAAAATCATTATCGTTGCAGATGTGGTTGAGGCGATGAGTTCTCACAGGCCATACAGGGCTGCGCTTGGCTTTGAAGCTGCGATAGAAGAGATCAAAAAGAACGCAGGAGTTCTCTATGACGCTAAGATCGTCCAGATCTGTACTTCCATCCTTGAAGAAGGCTTCAGATTCTGATTCATGCTTCGATCCTAGACTAAGTCTCCGATTTGGCAGCTAGCTCGTCGTACACTGAAGCGGAATCTCGCTTGAGTCACTTAGCTGAACTGCACTGCCAACCTCCTGTACAAATAAGAGCGAAAAAATAAGAACCGCCCATGATGGGCGGTTAAGAATAGGAAGTGTTTACGCGAAAATAATAGGCATTGAATTATAATAACACAAGCTTCTGAATAAACTCATTAATCGACCGGAACATACGGTTAACTCTTCGATAAGAAATGATGATTGTCATTGATACTGCCGTGTTCGCTCCAGTGACTGATTCTACTCACACCTCTTTTGCGATTGAGTAACCCCTTTTGGTACGCTGATATACAAATAATGAAGTCTAAATCTAACTCAAAGGGAGGTGTTCTTAATCTTCTTCAATTCGATTTTGAATAGATTCTATTTTGATGCATTAACTCTCTCTTGAGTAGATTTAATTATGATGCATTACGATCCTGAATACTCCCAGGATGCTCATCCATCCTTAGCTGCCACTAAGGATGTGGTTGACAACTTGAATGTCACTTGATTAGTGGACTTTTCCTTATTAATATGATAAGGTCCCTATTTGTTCTAAGATCCGCTGTGCGCTTAAG
>NZ_DJGL01000050.1:0-25056 GCF_002432735.1 Mesotoga sp. UBA5847
CGGAGAACGGCGAACCGATAACGGATAACCGTTTCTTAGTCAACTTGCATCTTGGAACTTGCAACAGTTTCAAAGAACGAGATCCTGGCCTGAACATTGTCAGGATGACGTGAGGGGCTGTCATTCGAGAGCCTACACTTATGAGCCAGCGCTGGAATCCACTCACCTCGGTCATCCCGTAGTGGTTCTGTTCGGGATCTAATCTCGACCGTCTTGAGCTGCGTACGATGAAAGAGGTTTGAGGCTAGAGGTCAGAAAGGCAAGATCTAATTGCTCTTCTTACCTCTGGCCTCTTACGTCTTTTTTGCGATTCCCTCTGACCCCCAAAGGTTGGACACGAAGTGTCGGAACGATGAACCGCTCTTTTGCTCTTGAACTTAATCCCCGCTTGAGCGGGGGGGACCGCTTGCGGTGGGGAGTGTCCATGTTCTACAATTGCATGGGTGATTACTGTGACGGATTATCCAACTTATGAACATAATTTGAAAGCCTTAGCCTCAACACTTAGAAAGAACGGAACGCTTGGAGAAGTACTTCTCTGGCAACAACTTAAGAAAAGGCAGATCGAGGGTTACAGATTCACAAGACAGAAGCCTATAGGCAGATAGATTGTCGATTTCTTTTGTAAGGAATTGAGGCTTGTAATTGAAGTGGACGGCGGTTCTCATGACATCAGGGGCGAAGAAGATAGAAAGAGACAGAAAGAACTTGAAGGAATGGGCTTAATTGTTATCCGAGTGTCTGAAAAAGATGTTCGTTACAACATTCAAGGTGTCTTGGAAGGAATTAGACAGAAGCTTCTGCAAATCACACAAAAAGAACATAGCTAATAGAGAGCAGCGAAACTACTAACCGTGTCGCTTCACCGAATGAAGTTTTTTCTTTCTGACCAGGCAACGTCAACTTGTGTTGCAGTAGACTCTTTTAACTTCTGATCTCTTGGATCTCGATCTTGCGAATTAGTGCACACCCTCCGCCACTTCGTGGCCCTCCTCCCTCAAGGGAGGACTTAAGATCAAGATCATCAGGAGCGAAATGCACCATATATTGTCAAGGGATGAGCATCATGGGATTCTCATTAACGCCATAACTTATGGATATTGATGACCTCCTTCAAGGAGGAAATTAAACCTAGATAATCAGGATTTAGCTACAGCGTATTTGCTCAAGGGAGAAGAAGCGTCATATGATCTCTTATTATCACCCTGATTTATCGGTAATGATAAATGTAGCAAGGGAGGATTTAAGATATAGATTTTCAAGAGGCTTACACAGCACGTATTGTCAAGGGAGAAGAAGCATCATATGATCTCTCATTATCGTCCTGACTTAAGGGCATGATGAGTTAGAACATGGTCAGATCCTCTGCTTGTTTTTCTTCAGGCTGTGCATCTCATCTCTCAATATGGCTGCGTCCTCAAACCTGAGCTCTCCAGCGGCCCTAATCATCTCCTCGTTAAGAAGAGCGACGTAATCATCGTAATCGAGAGACTCCTTTAGAGCCAGAACACCCTCCAGATAAGTTGCCCTTGCCTTTTCTTCTCTCTCTTTATTCAGATCCTCACCGGCGAACTCTTCGAAGATGTTTTTATAGAGGGGTTTCACTATGCTTTCGGGAGTGATGTTATTCTCTTTGTTATACACTAGCTGCTTGAGTCTTCTTCTGTTTGTTTCATCTATCGCCCTCTTCATTGAACCGGTGATCGTATCGGCATAAAGAATTACCTGACCGTTCACATTCCTCGCCGCTCTTCCGATGGTCTGAATCAGAGTTGTCTCGGAACGGAGGAAGCCTTCCTTATCTGCATCCATTATCGCGACCAGGGAGACTTCGGGAAGATCGAGTCCTTCCCTCAACAGGTTGACACCTACCACGACCTCTACTGTGCCGTCTCGAAGCTTTCTTAAGACCTCGACCCGCTCAATCGCGTCAAGCTCGGAGTGAAGATACTCCGCTCTTATACCGACTTCGTTGAGATAGTCTGAAAGCATTTCGGCAGCCTTCTTAGTCAGAACCGTGACCAGAGCTCGTTCACTTCTCTTCTTGACGGTTCTCATCCTCTCGATAAAGTCATCTACCTGACTCTCGGTTGGATGCACAATGACTTCGGGATCTATGAGTCCCGTCGGCCTGATAACCTGATCGACGACTCTGGTAGAGCGTTCGGCCTCGAAATTACCCGGCGTCGCAGAGACGAAGATTATCTGTCCTACAGTCTTGAGGAACTCCTCGAACCTTAGAGGTCTGTTGTCGAAGGCCGCAGGTAATCTGAAGCCGTAGTCGACAAGGTTCTTCTTTCTTGAATAGTCTCCCCTGTACATTGCTCCAAGCTGGGGGACCCCGATATGCGACTCGTCTATGAATGTTATGAACTTCTCCTTATCAAAGTAGTCGAGCAGAGTGTACGGTTTCTCTCCCGGATGACGGCCGTCGAAGAAGCGGGAGTAGTTTTCTATTCCAGAGCAGTATCCAACACTTGAAAGCATCTCCATGTCGTAAGTGGTTCGCTGTCGAAGCCTTTGCGACTCTAGATACTTTCCCTCTCTTTCGAGATGTTTCACTCTCTCCTCAAGCTCTTCTTCTATGTTTCGCATCGCGCCGAGAATCTTCTCCTGAGTCGTGACAAATTCCTTGGCAGGGTAGATGGTGACCATATCCAGCTCTTCGATTGTCTTTCTGTTTATAGGATCGAATGACGCGATTCTCTCAATTTCATCATCGAAGAAGTACAACCGAATTCCGTGATCCTCATAAGGAGGAAAGACTTCAAATATCTCTCCCTTCACGTGAAATACGCCCCCTGCAGAGATATCCTCCGAACGGTTATATTGAATGCCTGCGAGCTTCAGGGCAAGCTCCCTTCTGTTGACCGTCTCTCCGCGCTCCAGATGAATGTTCATACTGGTGAAATCTCTCGGATCTCCGCTTGCATAGATCGCAGAAACACTTGCGAGTACGACTGTATCGTTCCTCGTCAGGACGGATTTCAGAGCGGAAATCCTCATCCTCTCCAGTGTTTCGTTTATCTGAGCTTCCTTTTCGATATACAGATCCTTCGATGGAATGTACGATTCAGGCATGTAATAATCGTAGTAACTTATGAAGAGCTCTACTTTATTCTTCGGAAAGAAGGTCTTGAACTCTCTGTATAGCTGTGCCACAAGGGTCTTGTTAGGCGAAATCACTATGGCCGGTCTCTGAAGTGCGCTTATTACGTTCGCCATGGTGAAAGTCTTTCCCGAACCCGTTACCCCTAGAAGGGTCTGGAATCTATCTCCACTCTCAAGTCCTTCGATCAACTTCTCTATAGCCTGCGGTTGGTCTCCCTGAGGATTGTAAGAAGAATCAAGTTCGAAGAGCACCAGATCAACTCCTTTCGATGCTAACTGGCAAACAATTCTACACCATGCGAAGAACAGTTTTCAATAGCCCGCTCTTCTTCGCGTGCATCGATAGAAACAGTCTCACTTACTGGAAACTCTTTCGGGAGAATAGAGAGGTTAGCAGGAGAAGGTTATTCGGCAAAATGAAGGCCGCGGTTCATTTGAATGATAGGTTTCGTTCGGGTTTCTCTCGATCTCGCAGAACCGCCGGAAGGTGAGCACTAACTCTCTACCCTCTTTCACGGAAGAGTGTTCGAATCTTATGCCGTTTGTTCTACTTACGCATCTCCTTTAGAGCGCCTTTGATCAACTCATGCATGTCGACGTCGGGGCTGTTTCTGAGAATCTTGACGACCGTTCTTCTGGCCTGAGACTCATCGAAACCGAGAGAGGCGAGCGCAACTATGGCCTCTTCGCCTACAGATCGCCGTACATCGGGCATCGTTTCTTCGCTTTCAACGAAAGACGAGTCTATCAAAGATGAAAGCTCCACGATCATTCGCTCTGCAGTCTTCTTCCCGATTCCCGGCAGCGAAGAAAGCTCGGCAACGTTCTTTGAAGAGATTATCTGCTTTATTCTTGAAGGAGAGGCAGACGAGAGAATTTTCATAGCCGATTTCGGACCGATCTTGCTCGCTTTGAGCAAGATGTTGAACAATTCCTCCTCTTCCCTGTCCAAGAATCCATAGAGTTCCGGGGGTCTGTCCTGCGAGTAAGAGACATACGTTAGGAAGAAGAATTCTCTGTCGCCGGAGAGTTTGGCGATTGTGTTAGGCGTGCAGTTCAGCCTGAAGAAAAGCCCTCCAACCTTTACGACAACTTCAGACTCTCTAATCTCTCTTACTAGCCCTTCAATGCCTTCCAGCATATTCCTTCACTCCAGTCAATATGTTTCTCGTCGCGCTGACCAGATACAGCGACCCGCAGACAAGAATCTTCTCGGAAGTCTGCAGCACTGTCTCCAAAGCGGCTTCATGAGAATCGACAAAACTAACTTGATCACAGTACCTCCTCCAGGTATTGGCGACTTCTTCCGGATGGAGACTCCTGTGATTCGGAACTCTGCAGACCACTACCCTGTCTGTTATCGATGAAAGCGTTCTTATGTTGCTTTCGTAGTCCTTGTCGTCGAGGCTGCCGAAAAGCAGAGTGAGCTTCTCGCCTGCAAAATACCGTTCGACTGTCTTTCTCAGAATCCTCGAGGCATCGGGATTGTGCGCGCCGTCAAGAATCACTGTCTTTGAGAGCACGGAAAAGACCTCAAATCTTCCGGGCCAAATAACGTTCTTCAAAGCCTTTCTCAAGTGGTTTTCATCTACTGATTTGCCAACCCTATCGAAGGCTGCTTCAACTGTTTTTAGCGCCACTGCTGCATTTGCTACTTGATGCTCGCCGTTGAGGTTGGTGATGAGATCGTAATACACATTCGTTCCTTCATAGTCGAAAACATTGCTGTCTAGCTTGTATTCTCTGCCGTATGCGTTGAAGTCCTTCCCTATGAAGAAAGTCGGAGAACCCATGCTCTTAGCAGTTTCAGAGACAACCCTTCTGATGGCAGGTCTTGTGATTCCCGAAACCACCGGGCTGTTCACCTTGATTATTCCGCACTTCTCTACGGCTATCTTCTCTTCGGAATCGCCGAGAATACCTGTATGATCAAGTCCAATACTTGTTATCACCGAGACTAGAGAAGAGCTGATTACGTTGCTCGCATCGAACCTGCCTCCAAGACCAACTTCAAGAACGACAATATCGCAAGCCAGCTGCTTGAAATACAGGAAGCTCATCGCGGTGACCACCTCAAAGAAGCTTGGAGCATACTCTTCGCCCTTCTCATCCATCTTCTTCAGCGCAGGCTCCATCGACTTCAGGATTCTGCAAACAGCGTCCTCCGAGATGTCCTCTCCATCAACCTGGATTCGTTCCCTGAACGTCGTTATGTGAGGCGAGATATTCAGCCCGGCCTTCAAACCGTGAGAAGTGAACAGGGTTCTTACTATAGAAGCTACGCTGCCTTTCCCGTTTGTTCCCGTTATATGGACAATAGGGTAGGATTCCTGCGGGTTGCCAAGACGCTCCAGAAGCTCTCTAATCCGGAAGAGACCGTACTTTATCTTTCCATATGGTCTTGAGTTGTAAAGATAGTGGATGGCCTCGGAGTAAGTCTTCATTTTAGGTCTTCAATAATCTTCTCGATCCTGCGGATGTTGTCCTGACTAATGATCAGCCTTTCCTTATTCTCGTTTACTACCTCTTCAGGGGCGTTGTCGACGAAGCTCTTATTCTCGAGTTTCGACTTTGTTCTGGTAAGGTCGCTTCTTTCCTTCTCCAGCTTCCCTTCCAATCTTTCAATTTCAGCAATCGTGTCGATCTCGCCCAGCACAACATACAGAGTGTTTCCTGAATCTCCCCAGGCAGATACGCTTCCCGATGCCTTTTCGCTCCTGGCAATCAGTTCACCCGAATTCGAAAGATTTGAGACGAGTTTGAGAATATCGGTGTCAATTCTCTCTCCGAGATAATAGACGTCTGTACGTGAAGAGGGAGGTATATTCATTTCCGCCTTCACGTTTCTGATTCCCCTTACCATTTCCATGATCTTTGAGAATTCATTTTCGGAAGAAACATCGAAATCGGATTCATCAAATTCCGGCCATTCGGAGGCGATCAAAACACCTTTCGAATCGGGCAGTCTCTGCCAGAGTTCTTCCGTGATATACGGCATAAAGGGATGAAGCATTCTCAACGATGAGTCAAGGATTCTTACAAGTACATTCTGCGCTATCGTTCTGTCTCTTCCGCCGCCGTTCAGTCTTGGCTTTATACTCTCTATATACCAGTCACAAAACTCGTTCCAGAAAAAGGAATAGATTGTCTTTGCCGCGCTGGGGAAGTCATAAGAGTCTATGGCCTCTTCCACAGTCCTGACGGATCTTGCCAATCGGGAAAGGATCCACCTATCCTCAATTGCCAGCTTTTCTTTGCGCAGATCGATCTCTTCGAAGCCTTCTATGTTCAGCAGTGCAAATCTGGCTGCATTCCAGATCTTGTTTGCGAATTTCTTGTAAGTGTCAAAGAACTTGACGTCAAGTTTTATGTCGTGATTTTGCGCGGCTAGAATGGCCAATGTGAAGCGCATAGCGTCTGTTCCGTGTTCCTTGATGACATCCAGAGGGTCTATGCCGTTTCCGAGAGACTTCGACATCTTCCTGCCGTTCTTGTCTCTTATCAGCCTGGTTATGTAAACGTGATCGAACGGTTTGTCTCCAATGAAATGGTATCCGGCCATTATCATTCGGGCTACCCAGAAAAAGATGATATCGAAGGCCGTGACCAGTACACTTGTAGGATAGAAAGTCTCTAGATCGGGTGTCGTTTCCGGCCATCCAAGGGTAGTGAAGGGCCATAACTGCGAGGAGAACCATGTGTCAAGAACGTCTTCGTCCTGTCTCAGTTTCCTGGAGCCGCACTTCGGACAAACCGAAGGATCGTTTTCTTCGACAATGACTTCGTTACAGTCATCGCAGTACCATACAGGAACCCTGTGACCCCACCATAGCTGGCGAGAAATGCACCAATCGCGAATCTCCCGCATCCAGTTAAGATATACTTTCTTCCAAGTCTCAGGGAAGAAGACGACTTCGCCATTCTCTACGGCAGCGATCGCTCTTTCCGCGAGCGGACCAACCTTGACGTACCATTGATCGGAAAGGGACGGCTCAACAACCGTGTCGCAGCGATAACACCTGCCCACCGCATGAACCATAGGCTCTACCTTGATTAGAAACCCCTGTTCCTCGAGGTCCTTGACTACTTGCTTCCTCGCTTCGTATCTATCTAGACCGCGATACTTCCCGCCGTTCTCGTTAATCTTCGCATCTTTGTCTATGACTTCGATTACCTCCAGACCATGTCTCAACCCTATCTGAAAATCGTTGGGATCATGGGCGGGCGTGACCTTCAGAGCACCTGTGCCAAAGGACGGATCGACATACCTATCCTGAATGATCGGTATCTCCCTCTCCATAAGCGGCAGTATTACAGTCTTACCCGTAAGATCGGAATACCTTTCATCGGAGGGATAGACGGCAACCGCGGTATCTGCGAGCATCGTCTCAGGTCTGGTTGTTGCAATTACTACGAACTCTTCTCCACCCTTGATCGGGTATTTTATATGGTAAAAGGCTCCCTTTTCGTCTTCATGCTCTACTTCCTCATCTGAAAGAACCGTGGAACACCTCGGACACCAGTTAACAATGTACTTGCCTCTATAGATAAGCCCTTCCTTGTAGAGATCGACGAAGGCCTTTCTCACCGCTTCGCTTAGCCCGTCGTCCATAGTGAATCTCTCTCTTGACCAGTCCACCGAACAACCCATAGCTTCAATCTGCTCGCGAATCCGCTGCCGGTATTCCTTTGCCCAGTCCCATGTTGTTTCAAGGAACTTCTCTCGCCCCATCTCCTTGCGGTTCGTACCCTTCTTGGCGAGATCCTTCTCAACTGCGTTTTGGGTCGCTATGCCGGCGTGGTCCTCGCCAGGGACCCATAACGCTCTGAATCCTTTCATGCGCTTGAAGCGAATTATGAAATCTTGAATTACTAGATTTAGTGCGTGGCCCATATGGAGAGGTGCAGTAATATTAGGAGGCGGGATCATTATTGTGAATGGTTCACCCGTGCCTCTCGGTTCGAAGTAACCGCCTTCTTTCCAGCGAGAATACCACTTCTTCTCAAGCTCGGAAGGACTGTACCTGGTGCTCAGTTCCTCCATTTTGACTACCTCCTCGTGGTGCCGTCGGCATTTAAATCGAATTATAGCACGAAGTAAAAGGCGGTAATGGGAGATGCCGTTAATATGTAGATCAGCTCCTCATATAGTACAATTCACTTGGTGAGAATATGGATGATGAAAACACTTCAACCTATAAGAAAATCTACTCGATGGTTCGACAAATCCCACGTGGGAAAGTCGCAACTTACGGTCAGATAGCATCTCTTGTTGGCGGTTGTTCCGCAAGGATGGTGGGGTACGCCATGGCCGGTATCTCCGATGCGACCATACCCTGGCAGAGAGTAATCAATGCACGAGGAAGAATAAGCATTAGAGACCCAAATGGCTATTCGCTTCAAAAGGCGATTCTCGAAAGAGAGGGAGTTGTCTTCGACGAAAGCGATACAATCGATCTCGAGGTCTTCGGTTGGCAACCCTAGTGGATGTTAAGGAGCTGCCGTACGTTGCAAAGATCCGCTGAGCGCTGGTAAGACCCGCTTGTAAAAAAACGCTGAGCGCTGGTAAAAGCTCAGTTGCAAGTTCCAAGATGCAAGTTGTAAGAAAAAGCAAAAGGCCGGGGTTGGGGGAACCGGTAACCCGTCATTCGTCAAGACCCAGCCCAGATTGTGACCAAGATCAAGTGAGGATGACAAAGTGAGTGGAATTAAGGTCATGCTTCAACGGTAAGACGCGTCGCCAGCTACTCGTTCTCAGTAGCATCAGATAATTGTGAATGGGTCAGTCGGTTCTTTCCGCCAAACCCCAGACCCCACACTCAATACCCACCCTGGTGATGCTATTGGAGCTGCACTCTCCTCACTCTTGCCAGTCTCGAAGCGAAGCTTCATCTCAAACTCAAAGCGTCTTCTCATGTTATCGCTCTTAGTTCAAGAACGGGATCCTGGCCTGAACCACGCCAGGATGACCCAAAGCAAGAAAAGGCTGTCATCCCGTAGAGCCTGCCCTGATGAGCGCCTCTTCTGTCATCCCGTGATGCGCCTGCACGGGATCTGCTCTTCCTAACCAAGTCTCGATAACCCGCTTCTATCAACCCGATCTTTCTAACGCGCACTATGTAACCCGCACTATGTAACCCGTTCCTAGACTAGGCTCTTCCGCCCGGCGCAGCCGGAACTGGCCTTTGCTCTTAATACACCCGATCTTCATAACCCGCTCTTTCAAACCCGAAGTGCTTAACCCGTACCTAATAACCCACTCTCTATTCTCCTGTCTGAGAACCGACAACGACCACCTGATTTTGGTCTTCCAGCGTTCAGCGCTCAGCGAAAAGCGGGCTTTGTTGCCTCCTGCAAAGCAGCATCACTTCCGCCGATGTTCTTCGGCGCATCACTTCCCACCGAAGGTGGCATCACTTTACGATGAAATCGGCCTTGCGTCTCATTTGACCAATGACTGGTTCTTCTCTCTTCTCTCGTGAGCGAAGCGAACCTCTCGGCAACGCTCTTTCTCAATGGTCTTTGTTTACCCGGCGCAAGCCGGACTGGCCTCGCGAAACGGGTTTGGTGTTCTTATAGTATTTCTCGCCACTGCTTGTGGTGACTGGCCTGCGTCAGTAGACTGGCACTGAAGATCTTCCTTGCGAAGCGGGCATTGCGACCTGGCATGATCTTTGCCAGCCTTGCGTCCGCCGGTGTTCCTCGGCGCCTTGCGTCTCATTTGACCAATGACTGGTTCTTCTCTCTTCTCTCGTGAGCGCAGCGAACCTCTCGACAACGCTCTTTCTCGATTGATCTTATCGGAGGAAGGGTTTACTCGGAGAACGGTGGACCGTTGACGGTTGACCTGAGAGGCTTCCTGCGAAGCAGCATCACTTCCCCGGATGCTCTTCCGGGCATCACTTCCTGGGATGTACTTCCCAGCATCACTTCCCGACGAAGTCGGCCTCGCCTCCTGCCGAAGGCAGCCTTGCGTCTGATCTCAGAGCGGTTTTTCATCCCCGCGAAGCGGGCATTGCGACCTGGCATGATCTTTGCCAGCCTTGCGTCCCGGCATGATCTTCGCCAGCCTTGCGTCCGCCGGTGTTCCTCGGCGCCTTGCGTCCCGCCGAAGGCAGCAATGCGTCCGCAGAAACTTCTATCACTCGCCAACTACATGAATCGTGAGTGTGTGGACCTTTTCGATCGTCTTTTCGCCAAATTCGCCGAAGAATCTGAAGGGAATCTCATAATCGCCCACTTCTTGTGGAGTCCAGCGGAAGATGCAGTGATCGTGCTTGTCGAGGAGAGTGCCTGCTTCTGACTGAAGCTCGACTCCGTTCGTCGATCTCCAGATCCATGCGTGATCGGAGAAGGACCATTTGTCATATCCCACAAATCGCCACTCTGCGATCAGTGCATTTACCCTAAACTCAATCAATTCACCAACAGGAGATGTGATTTCCGGCACGGGAATGGTTCTCGAGAACTGCTCAAATGAGTTTAAGTAAAACAAGTCTTCCCATAATGGAACGATGTTTCTTCCTGCACTTTCGTAGGCCTTTTCAACTAGGCCGACGCATGAATAGATATCTCGTTTTGTGAAGGGAAGATTCAAGTAGCCAGACCAGGCGAGGCCTACAGACCACATCGCCCCGTGGTTGGCCTCCTCAAATATGTATCTGGATATTTGTCTCCGTTCGAGCGGGGTTATATCTCCGGAGTATCTCATCGCACCTGTAAAACCGGAAGACCAGTATTTAAGCCATCGCGATTCGTACGTGTCGTAGTTGAAGAGATTCACAAAAGAGTGGTTTTCAATATCGTTGGGGAAGACAAAGACACCCTCCTCGACGAGATTGTATCCGTGTGTCAAGAACGGGTAGGATTCTCCAAATGTCTTTCCGTCGTTTAGACCCAGACCTTCATCTGTCATTGCCGTGGCATAGTCGACACCGAGATATACTGCCGAGTGTGAAGGGATCCAGTTCGGTCCGATATGATAGAGTAGATCGCCTTCGAGCAGGTACTTTCCGGGCAGATGTTGTGCTGTGTAGAGGGCATCTGCCTTTGATATCAACAGGCAGTAAGGCACTTTTGTGAATCGAACGAACGTGGAGAAGGAATCTATGCTGCACTGTACCTGAAACTCCTCTCCTGCCGGGGCGAAGGAAGTCGCGCTGAGGAGCGGCTGGATCATCAAGATCTGATCATCGTCCAGGTCGAATTCGCCGTGAGAAAGTTCGAATACCGGCCCGGGAATTGAACCGCTGCTTTCGTGGAAGACAACCTGGATCGTTCGTTCCGATACGCTCTGCACTTCGTAAACGATGGTCTCCTTCTCACTGACTCCATAGAAGAATACTGTCACTCCTCTGGAGACGATGAAGGAGTTGTCGCCAGGATGCAGCAACAAAACCTTATGCCCAGGTTTGGCGGGAATCAGCCTGGTACATCCCACTGTGAACAAGATACACGAAGCGACTAAAAGAACCAATCTCCGAATTTGGATACTCATCATTAAGTTTACCATCGCAGAAAGGAAAGACAGATAACACCTATGGTAAATTATACAGTGTAAGACAGGAGGCATGATGAGAAGAATTTCCAGGTCAACATCGGTTGCCGTAGGCACTATAGCGATCCTTACCTTTTCTATAATCTCGAAGGGCATGGGTTTTTTCAGGGAAATGCTTGTCGCCGGTCTCTTCGGGACGTCCGCAAATCTCGATGCGGTCTTTGTTGCAATGACGCCTGCAACGACCCTTTCAGGGATAATTGCCGGAGCTTTTGCCGCCATTTTCGTGCCTGTATACCACTCTATAAGGAATGAAGACCCTGAGAGATCAAAGAGATACGCCGGAGCGGTTCTTATATCGGGTTCTCTGGTCTTTCTCTCTATGGGGATAGTCTTTCTGGTGATTCCGGACCTTGTTATAAGACTTTTCGCTCCGGGTTTTTCGGGTGAAGTCGTCGCTTATGCCGCAAGAAAGTTGAGATATCTATCAATATACCCGTTGATCGGCGGACTAGAAAGCATACTAGGCGCCGTGCTGAAGTCAAACAGGAGGTTCATCCAGTTCGGCTTCTCGCAGCTCTTTTTCAACATTATCGCGATTCCAGTGATATTCTTGACCGCTCCCTTTCTCTCGGAAGCCTCCTACATACTGGCCTGGATTCTCGGCAACACCTTCACCGTGATAGCGTATCTGGTCCAATCAAGAGACCTGTTCTCTCTGAGAATCGGAAAGGGAACGTCTATAGTAGAGACGCTATACCTGAGTTTGCCTCTGATCTTTTCGGGGAGTCTCGGAGTCATCAACAACATGGTTGACAAAGCCTTTGTTTCGCTCCTTCCGCCCGGACGTGTCGCTTCGCTGCAATATGCTCACACTCTTCTGGGCCTGATTACTTTCATGATCGCCGCCTTCCAGATGACAGCCTATACGGAGCTTTCCGAATTTGTCGTTTCCGGTGACAAGAAGAAGGTGCAGGAACGATTGAGAAAGACCGTCACAACGTCATTGAATATCTCGCTGCCTCTGGCGGCATGGATAATCATGATGGCGGAACCCCTAGTGAGGATAATCTATCAGCGCGGACAGTTCGACGCCGACTCGACAAGTCTTGTAAGCATGGCGCTTATTGGGTATGGGGCTTTGATAATCCTCTCACCGATTTCGCATACGTGCACAAGTTATTTCACTGCAAGAAAGAAAGTGAAGGCCATAACGATCGTATCCGTCTTTTCGATCTTTCTGAACGCGTTGTTTGACTGGCTTATGCTCAAGCCGCTTGAACATGCGGGAATAGCAGCGAGTACATCTCTCGTCGTACTCAACGCTACCATAATATATGTTTGGCTAATAGGAAGAGAGGGCGTTAAATTCATGCCGGTGAAGAGAATACTGAGGCTATTGGGCCTTTCGGCGGGTGTTTTCATTGTCGTCGCCTTTCTAAGGCTGAATACCAGTACCTTGATCTGGCTGGTTTTCGGGAACGCGCTCTTCTCCTGCCTGTTCTTTTTCAGTGCCAGGAGCGAACTTAAGGCGATATCTACGAGAATGAAGATGCTTTTTAAGAGAAGTTGAACTGCAGTATTTCTCGAAATGGCTTTCGATTTTGATATAGGGCTGCTTGCAAAGCGGGAGGAAATCTCATGAGAGATATTGTGATAGTAGGAGCCGGTCCTGCCGGACTCTTCGCAGCCATAAACTGCACAACAATGGGTAGAAATGTAACGGTGATTGAGAAAACGAATACCCCCGGAAAGAAGCTGCTAATTTCCGGCGGAGGCCAATGCAATCTTACTAACGCCGAGCCGACAAGGGCGATGCTCGACAGATACTTTGGCTCGGGAAGATTTCTTAAACCGGCATTGATGACCTTTGACTCGAGCAAGCTGATGAACTTCTTTGAAGAGAGAGGACTTAAGCTGTTTGTAAGAGAGGATGGCAAGGTCTTTCCCTCAACTTACTCTGCAAGAGATGTTCTGGAAGTGTTGCTTGCCGAGTGTGAAAAGCAAGGGATACGGATACTTTACAATTGCCGCGTCAAAGGAATAGCTCGACGAACACCGGGCGGATTTGTTGTCTCTTCTCACAAAGGAGAGCTGGGTGCCGACTATCTGGTGCTTGCTACCGGAGGCAGAAGCTACGAGGGCACAGGCTCATCGGGGGATGGATACTCTATCGCCTCGGCGCTCGGTCATAGCATAGTCGAGCCAAGGCCTGCATTGACATCAGTTTCTATAAAGGATTTCGAGTTTGGGGACCTTGCCGGCGTCTCTCTGAAAGCGGTCGGTGTCTCCCTGTGGAGGGATTCAAAGAAAACGAGTAGCCGGACTGAGGACTTGTTGATCACTCACGAAGGGCTTTCTGGACCTGCCATTCTGCACCTTTCAAGAGAGGCCGGGCGAGGAGATGAAATTCGAGTCAACTTCAGTGGAATAACTCGCGAAGAGCTTGAAAGGAGAATCTTAAAATTGGCGGCTGAAGAGGGAAAGAAGCTCTTGAAGACATCGCTCCATGACCTGGGTCTTCCCGAAAGATTGCTGGATAAGATCCTGGAGATGAATGGAATAACCGAGCGATTGTGTTCCGAATTGAAGAAAGAGGAAAGAAAGAAGCTGATATCCAGTCTCTTTGAAATGAGTTTTGAGATCGAAAGCGTAGGCGGGTTTTCGCAGGCCATGGTCACAAGAGGGGGGGTTCAGTTATCCGAAGTGAACCCGAAGACAATGGAATCAAGAATCGTTCCGAATCTCTTCTTTGCGGGAGAAATTCTCGACTTCGATGGAGAGACGGGGGGTTACAATCTCCAGGCCGCCTTCTCGACCGGTTACGTAGCGGGAACCACAATAAACAAAAGAACATCACGAGAAGACCAGTAGTTTTGAGTATTAGTCTAGTTATTATCTAATAGGGAAACTATATGTTAATATAACAAGAGAACGATAGATAAGATATTTATGATCCATTCAGAGTCCGATTCAAGATAGACGATCTCTTGGGATTGGAACCTTCGAGCAATTCTCTTTGAGCAATTTGCTGATAGTTTTTTGTAGCACAGAGGAGGTGCGCCTTGGAGGTAAAGAAACCAAAGTGGTTTGACGACTGGGTCGAGATCGACGAGAATTATCTGCAAGAAGCTGGAACCAGCTGGAAACTCAAGGCTAATGCCCCCAAAAGAGTTAGAAAGGAGTACGAGAAGCTGATGGACCAGATCACGGTGAAGGGTCCGTACTCATACTCATGGAAGCATGAACGCTAGATCGAGCTCAGTTGAAGGTGCTTCATAGAGGCATAGGCTCAAGAACGTTGTCTTGAAATGGAGGTTTGTGAGTTGAGTATAAGCACTGGAAGCGGTGATGGAGGAGAAACAAGCCTCTGGAGCGGCGAGAGAATAGATAAAGATAGTCACCGCGTCGAAGCATATGGAACAATAGATGAACTCAGTTCCTTTCTAGGCGAAGCGAAACACCATGTCAGCGAAGAGGTTGCTGACCAAATCGTTTCGATTCAAAGGTTCCTCTTTAGAGTTACCGGTCAATTGGCTTCAAGAGATGTCAAATATGTTGAGCCCATTGAAGAGAGTGATGTTCAGAAACTCACCGGAATGATTCACAAATATGAATCAGTGGTGAGACTTGATGGTTTCGTTATCCCCGGAAGCACCATTGCGTCATCCAAACTTGACATCTGCAGGACTGTGGCAAGAAGGGCCGAAAGAAGAATACTGACGCTTTCTAAACACGAGCATGTTGACAGCGTGATTGTGAAGTACGTTAACAGACTTTCAGATCTTCTTTTCATTCTTGCGAGATATGAGGAGTATAGGGCAGGGAAGATAGTTTACAAGCGAGACGTAGAGTAACGATTTACCGATAGCTGATTTTCGCTACTCCGTCCTTCATACAGGAGCCGAAGCTGTACGCTACGGAGTTCGTATCCATCCCGGGCAAGTAGAAGACAGTAATCATCTCGTCGACATCCTGCCCCGAAGACTCCCACACATCGCGAGTGATGCTTTCTAGTTCCATCTCGCTAACCACAGATTTCTTAAGCAGAATCCGCGCAGTACGTCTTCGCCAGGCCTTTCCGAAATCCCTGACGGTCACCACCGAATATGTGCCTTCAACATTCGACGCCAATCCCTAACTCTCCCCTCTGATAGATAAAATATTATACATCATGTTACGGATAAATGCCAACTGATGCATACACCTCTCTCAGAAATAAAATTTATACAATACGCAAAGTAAACTATCAGAGATTGTTTCGCAAAACGGAATAATAAATACATTAAATCCAGATTATAAATCTGGCGCCGATTTCTATGTAGACAAATCTCCGGAAGAGCCTTCAGAGAAATTCCTGGCGATTCAAAGAGCAAGAGAGCTCTCTTCTAGAAGGTTTTTCTCTTCCGCCTACTTCTTCAGAGCCCGGCCAGCAAAAGCACTAGCCGATGTTGCTTCTTCCTATGCCCAAGACCTTGTGGCAGTAAGGACAGAAATAGACCACAGTCTTACTCAACAAGAGTCCAGGTCCCTTTTGTTTAAAGAATATCTCAGGAAGTTCCGATTCGCAGTGGGGACACTTCGGGTTCAACTCTTCCTTTCTTACTAACTTCAATTTGCTCAGCTCCTTGTCTCAAGATGGACTATCTCAGTAATCAATATGTCTTCATTCAGCGAACTTTTGGTGTGGTGAACACTAGCCGATCAGCAGTGTCAGATAACCCTTTGTTCTGATAAGAATTTCCTGAGCTAGATCCCTGAAGAGTACACCTGCCGTAATTGTTTCGGCTCTTACAAGATCAACTAGTATCGACTCCACTTCATCACAGAGGTCTCTGACTTCCTCAATCGTTTCAAAAGTAATGTCGGCAGAGAAGATCAGTTCAGCAATCTTTCCCATCAGTCTTCCCCAAAGAGAGAACTCCTTCAGCCACGGGCCGACCTCTCTAGACAACTCTTCTGAAAGCTTCTCTTTCAAGGTCTCTGCAGATTGAATGATCATTTCGGCTTCATCTGAAAGAAGCTCTTGAACTTCGACCCATCTCTTTTCACCGACTAGTCGATTCAGTTTGTGGTGAAGCTCCACGATTCTTCTGGAATGATCTCTGTGTATCGGACTGAGAAGATTGTACTCGCAGAACAGCTCCATCTCCTTCGAACATCCAGGGGCGACTTCCGAAATGGCGCTAACCCAAGACCTTTCTACATCGTATTCAGTGGGATTATTGAGGAATTCTGCAGCCGATGCAAGCGCGATTTTCGATGCAATAGGTTGATTCATCGGGTTTAAGACTATCCCTTCCGAGTGTTCAACGATGCCGGGGTCTCTTCCCTCATAGGGCCCCACATGCAGTTCGGGGACCATAGAGGCGTCGTTCACAGGGTAGTTGTCCCAGTATAATGGTTTTCTCTGGAAGGCCTCTTCGGCAAGCATGGAATCCTCAAGCGAGAGCCTCTCCGAACACACCTCCGGTCCTGTCCACATAATAGATATGTCGCCATCCAGAGCTTCTCCAAGAGTCTTCATGTAATCTGTTGCCTTGCGCCCTTGATATTGAGTAGGACAGACAATGAACCTTGAGAGGCCTTCGACTTTCGCCTTAAGGATAGAGTAGACTGTGTTTGCGAAATGGGCCTGAGCTTCAGCAAGAGAACCGAATGCCTCTTCATCTTCTTCGTGTACGAGCGTTTCCGGAATATCATCGTAGAAGATTGCAAATGATCTTACTCCTGTGCCTGCTATATCTTCCAGTTTTGCGACCAAGGTTTCGATGTCTGAATCGCTGGAATACCTCACTCCAAGACCCGGACTGATAGCAAAGACAACCGAAACACCGCATGACAGCCCCTCGGCAACCAACTCCGCGAAGTCTTTCTTGAACTCCTCGCTGTATTGCTCTCGCCACCTTCTTCTATGGAGTTCATCGTCTTTTGGAGCGTAAATGTATAAATTGTAACGATGCTCTCCTAGAAACCTCAGCATCGCCTTTCTCGCCTTCATAGACCAAGGAACACCATAGAATCCTTCTACCACGCCTCTGATCTCGAATTCTGACATGTTGAGCTCCCTTCATCAAATCATTTTCAATCAGTTTATCATAATCCAAACTCTCGCGCGAATTACTTCGTTTCCCGTTTACTTGGCAAATGTTACGGTTGCTTCATGCGGAAGCTAACGTTTAGTCCTATTGACTTCCGATTTCCGTAATGCATCATAACTAAATCTACTCAAGAGATTTCTCGCTAGGTTTAGTCAGAAAAGCTATAATTGTAGCATAATCCGGTAAAGGAGGTTGGCGATATGAAAATAGGTTTGGTAACCGACAACACCTGCAACTTGTCAGATGAAGACATCAAGGCACTAGACGTTAGAATCGTGTCTCTTTATATCAACAGAAGCGGGAAATACACAAAAGCGACTGATCTGAACCTTGAGGAGTATTACGAGGAGTTAGGATCGGCTGCGGAGTTGCCGAGTACCTCTCAGCCTTCTCCGCAAGACTTCATTGTTGCTTTCGAAGACGCTCTCAAGACATACGACGCTTTGATTGTACCTGTTCTGTCCGGGAAGCTTAGCGGAACGAGCGTCTCGGCGAATATCGCTGCAAGGGACTTCGATCAGCCGATTCACGTAATTGATTCCCTGTTGGTTGCGGATGGCCCTGGAATGCTGGTGAAGAACCTGGGGGACATGATAAAGAACGGAGCATCGATCCAGGAGCTGGTCGAATATGCTTCATACTTTCACAAGAAGACGAGAACCTTCTTTTCGACAGATGATCTGAGTTATTTGCAGAAAGGCGGACGAATAGGGAAAGCGAAGGCTCTAGTGGGCAATCTGCTTAAGATGAAGCCGGTAATCAAGGTGGACGAAGGCGAACTCAAGCCCGTCGAAAACGTCAGGGGGAACAAGAAACTGCTTGAAAGTTTGGTTAGTCACACCTTCAAGGAGATCCAGCCCGAGAATCTCCGAAGAGCGAGAGTGCTGACGATCTGGAGAAAGGAAGATGCCGCAACTTTGGAGAAGATGCTCCGTGTCGAGGCTCCCGAAGCAGAAATCGAAAGTGGAATTATTGAGCCGATAATCGGTACTCATCTGGGACCTCAGGGAATTGGCATAATCAGCGAAATGAAGTAAAGACGTTCACCGACCTTTTCGGGACTAGAAAGGGGCGTCTTAGGATAAAAGGTCATCTAGGATTCATCTTCTGGGGAGGTGAAGAGACTTTGAATGCGCTTGAGAGAGTCAAGACACGCTTCGGAAGGGCCTTTGATCTCTTGCCGAGCATATATCGTCTAACAAATAACTAGAGACTGGCAAAGCACTTTGCGGAACTGCCTCCGGGCTATCGCCCTGTGGGAGAGCTTGTCGAATGGCTAAGGACTACCAAGAAGAAACTGCCGGAGACGATTTTCGAGAAGATGAGTCTTTACTTCGACTGGAAGGCACCGCTTGGAATGAGGATAAGCCCATTATGTCTGAAGAAAGCTTTGAAAGTGTGCAAGTTCTGTTGCAGCGAATCGCCTCCATCTCTCCAAAAGACATGATAAAGGATTTCTTGTTGATTGGCTTAGGACCGAGATCTGTCGGGTACGATGAAGGAATTGTAGACAGAATACTGGAAAACCAAAAGGGGTCACTCGTCCTCCTTGCTGAAAAGGTTGTTCTTACACCTCAACAGAAAGCGGTCACGCTCGACTTCATATCGGATCCGGAAAAGATGAAGGAAGACTACCTTCACCTCTTGCAGTGGTACGAAGAACACATGCATTCAAGCTCCCCCTACGATGAGAAGAGGTTGAAGGAAAGTCGGGAGAATCTCCAAAGGAATCTCTCTACCTTCGGAAACGATCATCTCTTGAAACTGACAGACATCATGCACAATGAAGAACTTGAAGAGGAAAGGAAGATGGTTCTCGTTCTCTCTTACTTTATAAAGAACGCGCAGAGAGGAATCCTTCACCCCCGTGCTAAGAACGATGTCTTCTTGATCGGTTACAATTATGTGAGTTCCCTTCTCGAGGGTGATCCGGTTGCCAATGCTTCGAGAAGATACGGGGCCCTTTCAAACTCCAATCGAATAAGATTGCTGAACTCTCTCTTCGGGGAACGCCTCACAGGCTACGAGCTTTCTCGCAAGATGAAACTCTCGAACGCCGAGTTGACGGAGACCTTTTCTGCTCTGGTTGCATGCGGTCTCGTCAAGACTGTACGAGAGAGCGATCGGATAATCTTTACAGCCGATAGAGAAGAAGTAATCGATATGCTAACAGGCGAAATCAAGGGGAAAAAGTAAGTGTGCTCGCTTCTACTGATGTGATAAGGTTCAAATTTCTTGGTTGATTAAGAAACTCGAGCAAAAAGCGAAAAAAAGCCCGGAGAATATCCGGGCCGGGTGGTAAAGAAGAAGTCTTGTTCGTATTGTTATGACAGAAATTCTCTATTGTGAGTTCACTTCCATTGTCGATTTAGACGAGCTTTTTTCTGTGTTTCACTTATCTAAAATAGATGATCCCCTAAAGTGAGAATGTACAAGAAGTCGGGAATCGGGTAAGTGCGTAGTAACATGGAATCGGGGGTGTGATTATGGAGTATCGAAGACTTGGCAAGACAGATTTACAGATCTCCCTTCTGGGGTTGGGAGGCTTCCATCTTCTCGAGATTGAACTGAAAGAAGTGAGAAAGATAGTGGATCGCTATCTCGAGGCCGGAGGAAATTACTTCGAAACAGCAAGATCGTACGGCGATGGGGTCTCCGAGCGCAAGCTATCGGAAGCATTGCCCAAGGACGGGGTGATCGTGGCTTCCAAGACGGGCGGCAGAGATGAGGAGTCTTCAAGAAGCGATCTTCTTGCGACACTCAAAGCTCTTGGAAGGGATCATATAGATATCCTGTTTCTTCACGCAGTAACGAAAAGCCGCGACTGGGAGGCGATCACTTCGCCGAACGGCGCACTCAAGACCGTGGAGTGGGCAAAGAGCGAAGGGCTTGTGCGGTACGCAGGAATTACGAGCCACGGTTACGGCGGTACGCTTTTGAAGGCACTAAAAGAATATCCTTTCGATCTATTCATGACTCAAATGAACTACTACGATAGGTTCAACTTTCCCGAGATTGAAACGAAGGTAATCCCTTTCTCCGTTTGCAACAATATAGGAATAATCGCGATGAAGGCGCTGGCCGACGGGTATCTCTGGAAAAGCGTTGAGGACGCCTTCAGGTACACAATGACGCTCCCCGTTTCTTGTATTGTGAGCGGAATTAACACCCTCGAGCAGCTGGAAGAGGATCTCACGCTGATTGAGAAAAGGCCGTTCACTGCGGCCGAACTCGACCATCTCTTTGCAGAGGCGCCCGAACTAGGGAATTACATTTGTAGACAGTGCATGAAGTGTCTGCCCTGCCCTGAGGGGATCAACATTCCCGGGTTCTTCCTCGCCGAAGGACGTTACGATAGACAGATGCTGGATGGCAAGATCATAAGTGCTGCGGATTACGCTTTGAGAGACAGACTCGCCCACTGGTTTGGAAGCGAGGAGCAGGGGATCGCTGAGTATAAGTCTCTCGTTCCCGGCGTTGACAGTTGCAACGATTGCGGCATCTGTGTCGAGCGTTGTCCATATGGAATAGATATTCCCAGGAAACTCAGGATTGCCAGATCGAAGATAACGGAGGGCTATGTCTGGTAGTCGATTAAAGAGGTGATTCAAGTGGGCAGAATCAGCTTTTTTCCTTTGGAAGTACTGGGTTTCTTCTTCGTATTCTTTTTTGGGGTGCTCCTCCATATGGTCTACGGATGGAGCGAAGGTAATGCAATCGTAGGCTTGATCTCTCCGGTTAAGGAGAGCATTTGGGAGCACCTGAAAATGCTCTTCGTGCCGGGGCTTATTCTGCTCGCAGTGGAGTTGTTCTTTTGCAAGGAGGTGCCAGTACCCGCGCTGATTGTGAGAAAGACTCTCGGCATCTACGTGATGTATGCCACAATCCTCGGAGGTTTCTACTTCTACACGCTCTTCATCCACCACAATCTCATTGTTGATATACTATTAATGGCCCTTGCTGTTGCTCTCGGTCAGATCATATCCTATAACGTAGTCTCAAAGCTCAATGTAAGCACGGCTGCAGAGTGGATTCCTCTGGTCATACTGATTTTCTTAGGTGCTGCCTTTGTGCTGTTCAGATTTATACCGGCGCGTTGGGAGCCTTTCAGAGACTCAATCACTGGGGGATACGGAACCAATTAGCGTGTAGAAGTGATGATCGAGAAGTGAGCAACTGAATACATGAAGAGAAGGAGGTTTCATTGTGCTTTCCGAAAGAGACATCTACGAATCAATGGAAATCAAACTAGATGAGACTTTGCCGCCCGATCCAGTCTTCCAGCCGGGGGTCAGGAGAGCGCCCAAGAGAGAGCTGAACCTCTCGCCTAACGAGATCGAACTGGCCCTGAGAAACGCGCTGCGTTACATTCCAACAAGACTTCACGAAAGGCTTGCGCCCGAGTTCCTCGAAGAGCTGCGCTCAACGGGGAGAATTTACGGATACAGGTATCGGCCTCAAGGCGAAATAAAAGGCAGACCGATCGACCAATACAGAGGAAAGTGCATTGAAGGAAGGGCCTTTCAGGTAATGATCGACAACAACCTCGACTTCGATGTGGCTCTCTATCCCTACGAGTTGGTGACTTACGGGGAGACCGGACAGGTATGCCAGAACTGGATGCAGTACAGGCTCATAAAGAGATATCTAGAAGAGCTAAGCGACGAACAGACACTTGTCGTTATGTCTGGCCATCCGCTTGGCCTATTCAGGTCAAAGAAGACCAGTCCCAGGGTGATAATCACCAATGCGCTCATGATCGGGATGTTCGACGACCAGGAGCAGTGGATAAGAGCCCAGGCGCTGGGTGTAGCCAACTATGGACAGATGACGGCTGGAGGCTGGATGTACATAGGGCCACAGGGAATAGTTCACGGAACCTTCAATACAATCCTTAACGCGGGAAGGCAGAAGCTTGGTATCCCGGATGACGGCGATCTCCGCGGACACCTTTTCGTCTCCTCGGGGCTCGGCGGAATGAGCGGTGCTCAGGGAAAGGCAGTGAAGATAGCCGGCGGAGTGGGAATAATCGCCGAAGTAGATCGATCGAGGATTCAGACTAGACTTGATCAGGGCTGGATCGACGAAATAGTCGATGATCCATCGAGCGCCTTCGCCCTGGCAAAGGAAAAGGCTGAGAAGAAAGAGAGCCTTGCGATCGCCTTCTTCGGAAATATTGTTGATCTGCTTGAATATGCGGTCAAGAACAACATTCACATAGAATTGCTTTCCGATCAGACGTCCTGCCACGCTCCGTACGATGGGGGTTACTGCCCCCAGGGTCTGACCTTTGAAGAGAGGACAGAGCTACTCAGTAACGACAAGAAGAGATTCGGGGAGCTGGTCGACAAATCACTGATTAGGCATTTTGATTTCATAAAGCTGCTCGTCGAAAGGGGAACGTACTTCTTCGATTATGGCAACTCGTTCATGAAGGCAGTATACGATGCCGGAGCCAAAGAGATTTCTAGGAACGGTAACGATACCTCGGAGGGATTCATCTTCCCCTCCTACGTTGAGGATATAATGGGGCCCATGCTTTTCGACTACGGATACGGCCCGTTTCGATGGGTCTGCCTGAGTGGAAAGAAAGAGGATCTGCTCAAGACCGATGCGGCCGCAATGAGCTGCATAGATCCAGATCGTCGTGGTCAGGACAGAGACAATTACATCTGGATTAGAGATGCCGACAGAAACAAGCTGGTCGTCGGTACTCAGGCAAGAATACTTTATCAAGATGCCAAGGGCAGACGCGATATCGCTTTGAAGTTCAATGAAATGGTAAGAGGTGGAGAGATAGGACCGGTAATGATAGGCAGAGACCATCACGACACCGGAGGGACAGACTCCCCTTTCAGAGAGACATCGAATATCAAAGACGGAAGCAATATAATGGCGGATATGGCTACCCAATGCTTCGCAGGAAACGCCGCAAGAGGCATGAGCCTGGTCGCACTTCACAACGGAGGTGGAGTGGGAATTGGAAAGGCCATAAACGGAGGATTCGGACTCGTTCTCGACGGAAGCGAGAGAGTGGACGAAATTATTAAGACGTCGATACCCTGGGATGTGATGAGCGGAGTTGCCAGAAGAGCCTGGGCGAGAAACGAAAACGCTCTTTCCGTGGCTGCGGATTTCAACAGAGAGAGAGTGGGGAATGAGCAGATCACTCTCCCCTATCTAGTAGATGACGACATCATTCGCAGAGCCGTGAAAACAGTGATAAAGGAGTGATACACCCTTGACCATGTATTTCGCAAAGAGTGACGAAGAGACGACAATAACTCTTCTCAAAATGATTTTCGAGCGATCGGCAGAAGCCGGTATAAAGGACGTTGTTTTGCCGTCGACCAGCGGGCGGGTTGCAAAGCTGGCTTATGAGACCGTCCCCGATCCCATCAAGCTGACAATTGTTACTCATAGTGTCGGTTTTAGAGAACCAGATGGAGACGAATTCGACCAAGAAGTAAAAAAACTGTATACCGGAACGAGGCACTCTATTCTGACCGCTACCCACCTTTTCAGAGGGATCGACGGAGCATTCGTGAAGTCTGCAGGAGGTGCCTATCCGCCTCAAGTATTTGCTACGGCGCTCCGCCTTTTCGGCCAGGGAACGAAGGTCGCAGTTGAGATAGCGATCATGGCTGCAGATGCGGGAATGATCAGAACCGACCAGTGGGTAGTCACAGCCGGAGGAACGAGCCATGGAATTGATACGGCCTATATAATCAAGGCATGCCACTCAAATGATCTTAGCCTCTTCAAGTTCGGCGAGCTCATAGCTATTCCGTCGAGCCTGTAAGCAGCTAACACAAAATGCACAGCGCGTTGATTCTCTCGAAATCAATCGCCCATCAGAAGTGAAACTGCTCGAGCGTGAGTTCCGAAGGTTCGGAATCTCCTAATTTGACTTAGGCTCTCGGTTTTCAGCCAGTTGTTGCGGAGAGTATGGGTGTTCATGACTTGGAGGGGAATAGTAGGGGCTTCATGAACCTTGCGTAGCCCTTTTTGTCTTCGCGACTGATTGAATTCCTGGATGATTCAGGCTATAATCATTCTTATGTGGGGCCGTAGCACAGCTGGGAGCGCGCCGCCTTCGCAAGGCGGAGGCCGGGGGTTCGAATCCCCTCGGCTCCACCAGAGGGGAGATCACTCCCCTTTTTTGCTTGCTGTTCAGCTTCATACTTCCTAAGAAGCAGTTCCAAGTTTCATATTGTCAGTTGCAAGCAGAAGAAATAGTTGTCCGTTGCGGTTCACCGTTCTCTGAAAGAGCCGCTGTACGCCAGAAGTTCCGCTGTACGCTTAAAAGCGATGAACCCGCTGAGCGCTCTAAAACATGGTTCGCCG
>NZ_DJGL01000053.1:0-15241 GCF_002432735.1 Mesotoga sp. UBA5847
TCCCCTGGGGGGTGAATACGTGGATAGAGAAGGTGAAATCGGGGTGGGCTTGAGAAAGGCAAAACCTCTAATAGAGGCTAGAATCCCGTTCAAGCTGGTGCGGTGGCAGATGGATGATATAGAAAGAGGCGCAAAGGATTCAGATCTTGCACCTCTTGAAGATGCGGTTAAGCAAATCGCGCTCTTTGAAGAGAGAGTCATCTATAACGGCTACGAAAAGGCTTCAGTCGAGGGAATCGTTGAAGCTAGCGAAAACGACCCCATTCCTCTCGGATCGAAGCCAAATGAAATCATTGAGTCTTTGTCTAGAGCAGTCCAGGTTCTGAAAGACAACTTCACTGACGGACCGTTTGTCCTTGTGGTCAATCCAGATACTATGTCTATGCTGAACTCACATGTTTCCGGTTATCCTCTGGTGAAGAGAATCGAGTCCTTCCTGGGAAGTGAGATTGTGGTCAGCAGAGTGTTGAAAGATGCGCTTCTTCTGCCGAAGGATCACGACGATCTTGAGATGGTAATCGGCGGAGATTTCGAAATCGGTTATCAAAGCAGCACAGACGATGAGGTAGAGCTCTTCATAACGGAATCATTTACTTTCAGAGTTCTTGATCCGGCGATCATAGTTAAGCTCACTGTCTGATTCACATTCCAATAAGAGACCGGGAGCATGAAGCTCCCGGTTTTTTCATATGTCTAGACTCTCTCTACCTTGATTCTGGTGTTGTAACCATTTAGGTTCCATTCGGTCCCGGTATCGAGTCCCTCCTGGAAATTGACGCTGTTTGAAAGCGTCTCTTCTTTTATGTAATCACTGAATGTCTCTATTGCTTCTACAAGAGCATCGGGCCCGAAGTAAGCTACAGTGATTCTATCTGTAATCTCAAAGTCGGCTTCTTTTCTCATTGTCTGTATCTTCGAAACCATTTCTCTTGCAAGCCCTTCCTGCAGAAGATCGGGAGTGAGTTCGGTATCGAGAATGACAAAGTTGTCGTTGCTCATCTCGAAAGTAAAGCCTTCCAGTTCCTGTATTCTTATGTCCAGATCCTCTTCCGTCAGATCGAAGAGCCTTCCGTTAGCTTCAACGGAGATCTTGCCGTCGTGTTTGACTCTTGCGACAACTTCAGAAGGTTTCATTAACCTTAGGGCATTGCTGATCGACTTGAGATCTTTGCCGAACTTAGGACCCATAACTCTGAAATTCGGCTTGACTTCATAGTTCACATAGTCTCCCAGCTCTTCAATGTATTCTATGTTCTTGACGTTGATCTCTTCGAGGATCAGCTCGCGCATTGACTCGACGATCTTTCTTATATTCCCATCCACTAGAATCTTCGGCAGAGGTTGCCTGACCTTTATCTGGACCTTGTTTCTACATGCTCTACCCAGTGTCACAATGTCCATGACTGTGGCCATTCTCTTTTCGAGTTCGGGCTCGATCAAGCTCTCGTCGGCAACCGGATACAGTTCCAGATGCACAGACTCCTTTTCCTTGTGGGTAAGGTTTCTGAAAATCTCTTCGGCCGTGAAAGGTGCAATTGGCGCCATGAGTTTTGCGATGGTCAGCAGTACTTCATAAAGCGTGAGATAGGCTGCCTTCTTGCTGTTGTCGAGTTCGCTGGTCCAGTATCTGTCTCGTGTCCTTCTCACATACCAGTTAGAGACTTCCTCGACGACAAAGTCCTGAATCGCTCTCACTGATTTCGTAAGATCATAATTGTTCAGAAGCTCTGTCACTTCCTTTACCAGAGTGTTCAGTCTGGACATTATCCATCTGTCAACCTCTTCCCTTTCAGGAACAGGCAAGTCGAAATTCGCAGGGTCAACGTCGTCAACATTTGCGTACATTGTGAAGAATGAGAATACACTATGCAGGGTTCCAAAGAACTTGCTGTAAGTGTCCTTCACCCCGTCCTCATCGAACTTTGTGGGAACCCAGGGTGGCGAGACGGCCAGCAGATACCATCTGAGTGTATCTGCACCGTACTTCTCGATTATCTCCGACGGATCAACAGTATTTCCCTTTGACTTCGACATCTTCTGACCGGTCCTGTCTAGAACCAGATTGTTAACCAGAACGTTCTTGTAAGGAGACTGGCCAAAGAGGAATGCAGAAATCGACATGAGGGAGTAGAACCAGCCTCTAGTCTGATCTATACCTTCGCAGATGAAATCTGCTGGAAATAGCTCTCCCATGAAATTGTCTTTGTTCTCGAATGGATAGTGATGCTGGGCCACTGGCATTGCCCCTGAATCAAACCAGCAGTCAATGACCTCGGGGGTCCTAGTCATCTGTCCACCACATTCGCATCTTAAATGAACGTCATCTACATATGGGCGGTGAAGCTCGATGTCTTCTGATATGTTCTCGACCGCTCTCTCTACCAGTTCCTTTCGTGATCCAACCGAAGTCAACTTGCCACATTCATCGCACTTCCAGATGTTTAGAGGAGTTCCCCAGTATCTATCTCTCGAAAGGGCCCAATCTACCATGTTTTCGAGCCAGTTACCGAAGCGGCCCTCCCCAACAAACTTTGGGTACCAGTTCACGGTGTTGTTCACTTCGATCATTTTATCTCTATACTCTGTAGTCTTTATGTACCACGACTTTCTTGCGTAGTAGAGAAGCGGCGTATCGCATCTCCAGCAGAACGGGTAGGAGTGGGTCAAACGCTCTTTCTTGAATAACAGATTCCTCTCCTTCAGATAACGAACAATGAGTGGATCGGCATCCCTTACAAACATCCCTGCCCACGGTTTCACTTCTTCTGTTATCTTACCTTCCTTGTCGACAAGCTGGAGAAGCGGGAGATTGAATTTCCTTCCGAGTATGTTGTCATCTTCTCCAAAGGCAGGAGCCATATGCACTATACCCGAGCCGTCTTCAAGAGAGACAAAGTCCCCGTAAACCACAAAGAATGCCTTCTTGTCTACGCTGGCAAAAGGGATCAGCTGTTCATACTCGAGATTGACAAGATCTTTGCCTTTGAGTTCTTCAATAACCTTGTAATTGCCTTCTTCACCGAGCAAAGCACTGAGGCGATCCTTGACCAGGTAGTAATATTCGACTTCGCCGGTATCCAGCATCGCTTCAACCTTTACGTAGTTGAATCTGGGATTCACTGCTAGAGCAACGTTAGAAGGAAGCGTCCATGGAGTCGTCGTCCATACTATGAAGTACTCGTTTTCCTTTCCTTTCAGTCGGAACTTCGCGTATATAGAGTCAATAGTCTCATCTCTATAGCCCTGAGCAACCTCGTGAGAAGCGAGGGGAGTACCGCATCGCGGACAATACGGCATTATTTTGTGGCCCTCATATATGTAGTCTTTGTCAAAGTACTGCTTCAGGATCCACCAGACAGATTCTATATAGTCGTTGTCCATCGTTATATACGGGTGCTCCATATCTATCCAGTAACCGATTCTCTCTGTCATTTTCTTCCACTGACTTTCGTACTTCCAGACGGATTCTTTGCACTTGTGATTGAACTTCTCTATGCCAAAGTCCTCAATCTCCTGCTTCGAAGAGAAGCCCAGCTGCTTTTCAACTTCGATCTCCACAGGAAGACCATGCGTGTCCCAGCCGGCCTTTCGCTTCACCTTGTATCCTTGCATCGTTTTGAAGCGACAGACTGCATCCTTCAACGTTCTCGAAATTACATGATGAATTCCGGGCATACCGTTGGCAGTAGGCGGACCCTCGAAAAAAACAAACTCGGGGCTCCCCTCCCTAACAGTGACACTTCTGTTCGCTAGATCATCTTGCCTCCAATAGGAGAGTACTTCTTCTTCTCTATCAGCTGCAGGGCGTCTAAGGTCTACTTCTTCAAACCTTGGCATACTTCGTCTCCTCCTGTCTTGAAGTATTCGTCGAATAATATAGTTCAATTATGAGGGTATCTGTCAATATTTGCTTTAAGAATTGAAAAACTTGAAGAGTGCCTGTGAAGAGACTGGGCAGGCAATCTGTCCTAGAAAAGCGTCTTACTCTGTAATCCCCGGCTCTGAAGTTGTACCAGGCATAGATTTCTTCTCCTTCTCAACGGTTATAGCCGCTTATAGATAATATAATACAATACATTTCAAACTTGTCAAGCAAGATCGACAACTAGAAATCTAAACAAAGCATCCGCGCAGGGCGGATGCTTCAATGAATTGGAGATTGTTTCGATCTCTTACAAAATACGCTCTTATTTCACCATTCCTTCTTAGCTCGCTCATAAGCCAGATCAAGAGCATAAGGCCATTCCCAGAAATCAGTCTCACCTTTATCTTTAGCTTTCAAAGCCTTGTAAACTCTTTCTCTGCTGAGCGGGTAACTGTGAATTCGCATACCAGTCGCCCTGAACAATGCGTTGTTTGTTGCCGGTGCAGGGGCTATCATCGAGTGTTCACCGACTCCGCGGTTTCCGTAAGGTGAAATCTCTTCTGGTGTCTCTTCCCAGAAAGCATCGATCTCACCTGGAATATCCTTTATCGTGGCAATCTTGTAATCCGTGAAGTCTGGAGTGAGTAATCTTCCATATTCATCGTAGATCATAGCTTCCATTAGACAGGCAGAAAGACCCTGAACTGTTCCTCCTTCAATCTGACCTTTGATGTTTATTGGAGTGATAGCTTTGCCGACATCGTAACCCGCACAAACTTTGTTTATAATGATTCTCCCAGTCGCCGGATCGACTTCCATATCTATTCCCACTGCGCCAAGAGTGAAGTGAACGACACTCTTGGGAGACTGCCCGGTGTCTGGATCGGGATAGATCAAGTCAGGCGGTGTAAATGAGCCGCTTCCGATTATTGGGCCGCCCTTCAGAATTCCGTCTGACATTTTGAAACCGTTCTGAACTCTTTCGTCAATCCTTTCGCTCTTGCCAAGTTTGTGACACTTAACGACTCCATGCTCTATGCTTATCGTCTCGACAGGCGTCTGCCAGTATTCGGAGAAAAGAGCGAGGAGCTTCTCTCTTAGCTCGCTTGCAGCTCGCTTTACCGCCATGCCCATCGACCAGCAGGATCTGCTTGCTACAGTTTGCCAGTCGTAAGGATGGCTCTGTGTATCTGGATAGTAGACCTTTATCCAATCATACGGAATCCCTAGTTCTTCGGAGACTATCTGAGCATAAGCGCTATACGTTCCCTGACCCATATCCATTGTGGCGGCAAGAACCTCAACCGTTCCGTCTCCGTTGAGTTTGACAATGGCTGATGAAGAAGCGTCGGCGGGAATTGCGGGCGCCTTTATTGCCAGCGCGATTCCCTTCCCTCTCTTCCAGCCCTTTCTTATTGGAGGCTCTTCTTTGAGGACATCTATGCTCTTTGCAACCTTGTCGATTATTTTGTCGAGAGCATGGTCATGCATCGGCATTCCGGTACAGGTAGTCTGCCCCTTCTTCAAAAGGTTCTTCTTTCTGAACTCAACTGGATCTATGTTCAGTTTGTGAGCGACTATATCAACCACGACTTCAAGTGCGCTCATTAGCTCCGGCAAACCGAACCCTCTGTAAGCACCTCCAAATGGCTTGTTTGTGTAAACTGCATAGCAGTCCGACCAGACGTTCGGAATATTGTAAGCTCCCATTGATGTGTAGCCGGCGCTTCTAACCGGGTTTGCTCCATATTCGGCAGAGATTCCCGTGTCAAACCAGAATGTGTGGCGTATACCCTGCATCAGGCCGTCTTCACTGACTGCAAGCTCGATTCTAGCCACAAATCCCTGGCGGACCCACGAGGTCAAGAGGACTTCTTCTCTTGGTATGAAAAGCTTTACAGGCCTTCCTTTCAGATCCTCATCCATAGCTGCTGCAAGGCAGAGAGCCTCGATAGTCATCCCTGCCTTTCCTCCGAAGCCGCCGCCTATCGGAGGCGCGATCACCCGAATCTTGTTCAGTGGATACTTTATCCCCTTGGCGATTATGTCTCTTACTGTGAAGGGGGACTGCGCCGAGGTCCAGATCATTATCTCTCCAGATGCGGGATCTTGCTTGCAAATTGAGCACAGCGTTTCAATATAACCATGAGCAATCTGAGGACACGTAATCGTCTCTTCAAAGACGTGAGCCGCATTCTTGAAGGCCGCTTCGGTATCTCCTTTTCTTATCCTGAACCAGTTGGCAATATTGGTATTTGGCTGAGGAGTAATGAAGTCTACGTGCTCGTATTTGTGGAGGTCGGGATGAACAAGCACTGAATTTGTGGTAGCTGCCTTAACCGGATCGAAGATAGCTTCGAGCTCTTTGTATGTTACTTTCACCTTCTTGACCCCTTCTCTCGCGGCCTGCTCGGTTTCGGCAACAACTAGCGCAACGGGCTCTCCAACGTATCTTGCTCTCCCAATTGCCATGGGCGTTCTATCCTTTAGATATAGACCGAAGTGATGTGGAAAATCTTCTCCAATCAGGACTTTAAGTACACCGGGAATTTCCAGTGCCTCTGAAGAATCGATTTTCAGAATCTCTCCGTGTGCTATAGAAGAGCGTACGACCGCTGCGTGAAGCAGTTCGGGACCGAACCTGAGGTCATCGGTAAATTGAAGTGTGCCCTCCACCTTCTCGAGATCATACTTTCTTGGCAACCACTTCCCAATTCCTGTCTTTGTCTTAATCGTCTTCACGCAACTCACCTCCTTTAACCTTTCCGGAGAGAATGGCGGCACTTTTCTTGACCGCCCGGATAATCGAGAGATAACCCGTGCATCTGCAGATATTTCCCGAGAGAGCTTCTTTTATCTCTTCCTCAGAAGGAGACGGATTCTTCTTGAGCAATGCATAGGTTGTCATGACCATCCCCGGAGTACAGTAACCGCACTGTATTGCGCCTTCATCTACGAAGGCCTGCTGAATCGGATGAAGCCTGCCTTTTTTGACAAGCCCTTCTACTGTTAGCACTTCCGCACCCTCGGCTTCTCGCGCAAGGACAAGACAAGACTTTTGAGGAAGTCCATTTATGATAACCGTGCATGCTCCGCACTCTCCCTCTTCGCAGCCTCGCTTCAGGCTTGTAACACCGTATTCTCTCAAAGCATTGAGAAGGGTCGTTCTGTCCTCGACTATCAAGGTGGCTTTTCGGCCGTTGAGTGTCAGAGTCACATGCTTGTCTTTCATCTGCGAACACCTTCTTCCACGGGACCTTCCAGACAACAAGAAATCGCCCTGCTCGTTAGTTCGGCAATCATGTCGATCCTGTATTCTCTGGATGCTCTCACGTCCGTAATGGGATCAACAGCTCCAGCTGCAAACTCTGCGGCTCGTTTGATAACCCTGTCATCTATATTACCGGAAGAATTGAGGAGCTTTTCCGCCTCCGTCGCTCTCAGTGGTCTGGGAGATACGGCACAGAAGGCAATCCTGAACTCCCTGTTATCCCCCTTGAAGAGCGTACAACAGACGGCTGCCTGAGCTATATCCAGAGCCTCTCTTCTGATTGCTTTGAGATAGCAACCGCTTGTTTCAACTACGGGTATGGCGATTCTTATTCCTGTCACAACCTCGTCGACTGCCAGTGAGGTCTTCTTGGGTCCGATTATGAATTCGGATACCGGGACTTTCCGGGTGCCGTTTGATCCTGTGATTTCAACTTTGGCGTCATAGCATACCAGAGGAGCTATCATATCTCCGGAAGGAACCGCAGCACAGACGTTGCCTATAACGGTTGCCCGATTCCTTATCAGTGGATCCGAGTGTGCCCTGCAAGCCTTCACCAGCGCAGGGAAGTAACGTTTCATTGAGCTGTCTTCTATAATCTCACTAAGAGTTACGAGCGCCCTGATTTCCACATTGTCCTCGTTTATCGTTATTCCTTTTAGCTGCTCGATTGCCGTTAGGTCGATTATATAGTCCGGCTCCTTTATGGATTTATGTAGCCAGACAATAACGTCAGTACCGCCGCTCTTGATTATGGCATTCTTTCCATGACGTCCAAGTGCATCCAGGGCCTCGGAAAGTGAGCGCGGCCTTTCCAGAACGAAATCATGCATTCATATCGCCACTCTTTCGGTTGGATTTATTCCTCTTCGTCGAACGCAACTATTCTACTAATACAAGACTCTCCGCCGACAAATCTCCACGGGAAGCACCCGATAACCATTCTCTTGTTCAATATTTTGTCTATCTCTCCACCAACGTTCTCGGCGTGAATAATGTCGTACGGGAAGAGAAGCACATGCATAAGCTGGTAGTCCTCGTCGGGGAAGATCTCTTGAAGGGACTTACCATACTTCTTCTGCATATAGCGGTCACACTCTTTCGCCTGAACAGGCATCCAGTCACGGATCTTTGTATTCATTGGATGGTCGGCAGAACCGCAGTCAACTCCTATCCACTTTATCTTCTTCTTTTTGCACCACTCGGCAAACTCTCTTGTCGGCCCAGGGTGTTTGATCATGTATCTTACTTCGTCTGCCTCAGGCTGGTCGTAAGCGTACTTGTGATACCCTGTGTTGATGATAAGGATGTCGCCTTCTCTTACTTCCACTCTTTCTTCTATGTCCTTTGATGTGTAGATCCCGTAATCCTCTGCAATGTCCGAGAGATCAACGATAACTCCTGGCGCAACGAGTTCGTCCAGAGGTATGCTTGCGATGTCTCTACCATGAGTGCAAAAGTGCAGCGAACCATCCAGATGGGTCCCGACATGGTTAGAGTGAGTAAGAAGTTGACCGTTCGCACCGTTTGGAGCCAACCTCTTGAAGAATTTGATCTGAAGCGGCTCATAAGTTGGCCATGGCGGTGTCAGATGACTGATCGGTTGAGATAACTCGTAAATCTTGATCTTGTCCCAGTTTTTCGGTATCATACTCTTCCTCCTTTATTTGGAATATTCCTCGACGAACGCTTCCGCTGCCTTTACAAAAGCTTCAGAAGGCATCCTAACAATTCCGGCACCCACCTGCCCTTTACCGGCCTCTCGATGAGCTGCGCCTGTATCCAGGATAGGCGTGATGCCTGTCTCCACAACTCTGATTAGATCAATTCCTGTGGGAGTTCCACGGAAGTTCAGTGCGGGAATTGTGAAGTGCTTGTTTTCTCCTATACAGATTTCATACATCTCCTTTGTGTAGTTCACTGCATCTTGAGGCGTACCTCCAACAAACTGGACGATCGCAGGGGCCGCAGCCAGGGCAAAACCACCTAAGCCGTAAGTCTCCATAATCGCACTGTCTCCTATGTCTCGATTGACATCCTCCCTTGTGAAGCCAGGGAAGAGCAAGACATCGGGCAAGGCTGCCTGGCAGGTGAACCATTTGTTCTTCATTCCGGCGATCTGGATCCCGAAGTCTGTACCGTTGCGAGCCATTATGGTGAGCATACTCGATCCTTCGACGTAACCAACACTGTCGAGCGAGACCTTTGCCGCCGCCATACCGGGATTAAGAAAGAAATGATCATTTCCCGCCACAAATTTAACGACTCTGGAGAGATCAGGGTTGCTCCCCTCCGCATCAATCATAGAAGGTACGAGGGTACGAATGAGAAGTGAAGTAGCTGCCCTGTTTCGGTTATGAAGCTCATCCCCCATGTGTAGAGACTGAGATATAAGACTCTTAAGGTTAAGACCCCCGTTATCGTTCACGAATTTCCGGACCCCGCTTCTCAAGACAGGATACAGAACTTCTCGCATCCAGTTCAGTCTCTCAATAACCTCTTCACTGAACGCTCCCATTCGCAAGACCTTACCGAGTCCCTCGTTCAGCGTTGCATAGCTCCTCTTTCCAGAATTCTTTTCCTCAATGATCCAAACCGGCAGGTTAGGGGATATTATCCCTGCCATTGGGCCGACAGCGTTATGATGATGGCAAGGTTCAAATGAGATATTTCCTTTCGAAGCAAACTCCCTTGCTTTCTCCGGAGTTTCGGCCCAGCCTTCATAAAGGATCGCACCGGTCACGGCACCTATCATAGGTCCCGACATTCTGTCCCAGGTTATTGGCGGTCCTGCATGAAGTATCATCTTCTCTTTGAAGTCCGGAATAACATCTTTTGCCATGCCGAGATCTACAATATGGGGCTCGGCTTTCAGAAGCCTTTCAAATGCGATGGAGTTTGCCATTTCAATACTATTCAACTTCCTCACCTCTTGACTTTCTCAATTTATCCATCAGTGAGCTCTTCGCAAGAGGAGGTCTCCAGTTGACCTTCACTGCGGGTACCTCCTGATCCTGAAGATCGAGATAGAATCTTTCCATCCCAAGATTAACTACTTTCGGACCATTATCGAGTAGATCTTTGAAGGACATAGTCAACGCTCCTTTCTCGAAACTAAACTGGCAGCCAGAAGAGCTGCTCTTGCATTGCTCTCGCAGACTATAACACCTGCTTCCTCCAACAGGGCCCTCTGCCTGCCAAGATCTTGAGGATCCCCGTCGGTCCCGCAGACATAAGCTATATATATCGGTTTTGTTTCTCTATTTACAGACTTGATTGCCTCAACAACGTCGAACGAAGGATTATCAGCACTTCCATACCCGAGGACAACATCGAAAAGGATGACAGCTACCGAACGGTCTTCGGATTGCTGTTTCACCTGTTCGGCCCTGAAGGATGGGTCTATCATGGGGTGTAATCTCCCTTGAGTGAACTCGTCTTCGCCATAGTCGATGAATGAGTGTCCGACTGGTTTCAAGCTGTTCTCCAGTTTGAGATCTTCCCTCAACGGAGCATTTCCGTAGATTGGATTTATGTGTGCCTGAGCTATATACTGCGCTTCGTAACAGAGAGTGCCGCCAGTGAAAAGCCCCCTTACATATTTTCCATGAACCACGCCTACAGGTCTCTTTCCGGCCAACTTCACGTACTCTGCCTTCAACTTATCTCGAGCCATAGAAACGTCTCTGCCTTTTATAAGGGCCTCGGCCACAACTGCGCACTCTTCAAGTTCCGTAGTGTAGAAGAGTTCGTCTTCATCTTTTCTAGGATCATCTCCCATAAAGCAAATCACGCTCTTCTTTTGTGTTTCTTTGAGGCAAGCCAGAATCTTCTCTCTTACTTCCGGCGCAGGCGGCTTTCCAACGGCTACAATCAGTGAAATGTCGGGATCTTTTGCCAGTTCTCGTATGCCTCTCAGGAATGATATTCCTCCAACTGACTTCTTCACGTCTCTGCCTCCGGTTCCAATTCCATGCTTGACGCCAACATCCCGGCGGCAGAGCTGCACCATGACTTCTTGAAGACCGGTGCCTGATGCCGCGACAATTCCAACCGGACCTGTAGGGCACACGTTAGAAAAGGCAAGTCCTTTCCCATTGATAACAGCTGTACCACAATCCGGGCCCATTACGATTAGATCGTTGTTCTCCGCGAAACGTTTAAGTTCAATCTCATCTTCAATTGTGACGTTGTCGGAGTAAAGCATTACGTTCAAACCGTTCTTGAGGGCCTTCATAGCCTCTGCTGCTGCATATCTACCGGGCAGAGAAATGAGAGCAAGATTGCTTTCGGGAAGTACAGAGAGAGCTCCCTGAAGAGTTGCCGGTGAATACTCGGTGTCCTTCTCTTCCTTCTTCCAGGGAGGCGAGGCAAGATAGGAACGGGCCCTTTCGAAGATGTCCTCCATCCCTTCTCTTTCGTAGTCGATTCCGATCAGCAGATCGTCGGGTGAAAGCAAACCCGTGTCTACTTCGAACCCGGCCGCTCTCATGATGGTTATGTTTGCCTCTGTTGCCATATTCAGCGAAGCATCATGGACTCCCTCAATCTTCTTAAGCTCCTTAGCCACAAGCATCAGAGTGACGCTATCGTAGTATTCGCCTTTCACGACCTCGATTCTCTTCATTTGAACCTCCACAAGCAACAAAGGTAATTCAAGAAAATCCCCGTTGCTCCGACCTGATTCCGAAACCTATCGATACCGATAGAACGACTTATCTTAGTCTTTCCCATTAAGCCTAACAATATCTCTAATACAGTCATTCACCAAGTTCAAGTCCATAGGCAAGGCCGGCAAGCCACGCCTTTCCCGACAGATGACCCCATTTTGTGATACTGTCTGTCTTTTCAAGTACCCGGGTTGCATCGCCGTCTGCAATAGCTGAAACCAGTTCGATTCCTCTCTTCCAGAATCTACCCTCAAGAGCATCCTTTATCATTTCTGACGAGAACCAGCTCGTTTTTCGATCAAGCATCTCTCTTTCGATTGTCAACAAGCTCTTCTTTCTACCCGTGAAACGGAGAGCCATTATCCAGCCAACCAAAAAGTCATCACCTGCCGGTGTATACCCCGGTCCAAGTCCAATCAATCTCTCCGGTTCATCAATAGCTTCATGAAGGCAGCTAAGCTCCTCTGCATCCATGAACTCCAACCATTCAAGCCAAAGGCCTCTCAGCTTCTTATCCGGTAAACCGTCGATTTGAGATGGATCAAAGCCCACAGAGGCACCGTCAATACCGACCCTAATCTCTTGACCTACCTCAAGGGGAGGAAATGCCTCAATTAATGACGATCTTGGAAGATAGTCCTCAGGGTCGAGCAAGACAGAGTATCTTCTCCCGCAATGATCCATCAGGTTCAAGGCCGTTCTATAAGCACTTCTTACAGTAAGCTTTTCGACTTTGTTTCCCCAATCTGCGCTTCTCTGAAAAGGATAAAGAAGAATCATATTACCCCTTTTTCATGCAATTCTTCAATCTCCTCTAGACTTATTCCCAGCATTCCCGAATAGATCTCTTCGTTATGCTCACCGAGTAATGGCGCAGGTCCGGAAATTGATGCCGGTGTTTCAGAGAACTTTATTGGCACACCAGGCATTTTCACAGTTCCATTCCTGTGAGTTACCTCGACAATCATCTCTCTTGCTTTGATCTGCTCGTCTTCAAAAAGATCAGCGACGTTGTTTATCTTGCCCGAGGGGATGTCCAGTGCCTCAAAGGTGCCGAGCCATTCCTTGGATGTTTTCTTCTTAAGCTGAACTCCTATAATCTCCATCAACTGATCGATATTCTTCACCCTTGACGGGTTATTCGCAAACCTCGGATCTTCGCAGATGTCTGCTCTTTCGATAGCTTTGCAGAATTTCTTCCAGATGCCATCGTTTCCCACAGCTATGTTTATCATTCCATCCAGAGTCTCAAAGGAAGAAAATGGCGCAATTGATGGATGCCTGTTTCCAATTGGAGTCGGAATCTCTCCGGTTGCCGCATATCTTGCTATTGCGTTCTCCAAGACAGCGACCATACTATCTAGCATAGCAACATCCACTTTTTGTCCAGACCCCGTGCTGTTTCGACTCTGAAGTGCCGCAAGTATTCCTATACACGCAAATGTTCCACAAAATATGTCTGCAATGGAGCTTCCTACCTTCGTTGGATACTGTTCATCGGGACCGGTTATACTCATGATTCCACTCAATCCCTGTATGATCAAATCATAGGCTGTTCTCTGGCTCATGGGACCGGAGTGCCCGAAGCCCGAAGAACAAGTATATATGAGCCTCGGATTCATCTCTTTCAGCCTTTCGGCGGAGAAGCCCAGCCTTTCGAAAACGCCCGGTCTGAAATTCTCGACCAGAACATCGGATCTCTCGATCAGCCTTTCGAGAAGCTTCTTTCCCTCCTCGGTCTTCAAATTGAGAGTAATGCTCTTCTTTCCTCTGTTTATACTCATGAAATAAGCGCTTTCTTCACCAACAAAGGGGCTGAATGATCTCGAATCGTCGCCCCCATCGGGTCGTTCAACTTTGACAACAGCTGCGCCCATGTCGCAGAGCAGCATCGTACAAAACGGTCCCGCTAGAACACGGGTAAGATCTAATACGAAAAGCCCTTCAAGGGGTTTACCCAAAATTATCTCCTCCTGTACGGAATTCGTTTTGAAGGTTCAAACACGCTTTTTCCTTCAGCAAGAATATCCCTGTACGAATCTAGGTTTCTGTCTTCTATGTGGTCGAAGATCTGGTCTCTAGACGTCCCAGGAACTATCTTCTTAATCGGATCCTCATCGAGTTCGGCAGAAACGAATTCTTCACACCCTGAAGCCTGAACTAGCTTTGCTCCAGAAGGGTGGACTATCATTGACGAGCCGAAGAAATTCGCTCCGCTTGCGTCCTTGCCAACGAGATTCGAAGCAACCCAGTAAACATGATTGTCATACGCCCTCGCCCTGTTCGTGAGCTCCCATTGATCAAAGGATCTCATAAATGCCGAGGGCCTGCAGATTACTTCCGCCCCCTTAAGAGCCGTAACTCTTGCCAACTCGGGAAAGTCCCCATCATAGCAGATCACCACACCGATGTTGCCAATGGGTGTCGAAACAACTAACGGATCGACTCCAGGAGTTGTCCAACCTCCCGCCGACAGTCTCTCCGTGGGGAAAGGATGTGTCTTCCTGTATACTCCTAGAATTCCCTCGGGGCCGAGAATAGCAGCGCTGTTGTATATAACCCCTCGCTCTCTTCCGCGTTCATAGGTGGGGAAACACAAGTATATCCCAAATTCACGAGCCCACTTCACTCCCTCATGTGTAAGACGGCCGGGAATTGGTTCCACGGTATCCCAAAGCGAATTCGCGTTTCCGAGCGGGGTGAACCCCGTAGTAAAGCTTTCAGGCAGAACTATCAGCGAGGCTCCCGTTTCTTGTTTGCACCTGGTTATCCAGCGATATGCAGCTTCCAGATTCCTTGCCACCCTCATTGGTTCTGCTTCAAATTGAATAGCTGCGGCCACAAACTTCTTCATAGTCAGCAATCCTTTCATTTAACATAAAAAGTACCTATATTTCACAATCTAGCACATCAACGGCGGAATTGAGAAATGGTATTTGCAGACTTTACAACTGATCATCCTTGAACAACCACTCCTTTCAGGCTGTCTCGCGCTTTTCTTTAGAAAGAACCATTCCAGACTCAAAGGTTACGAATTGTTGGTTCTCCTTTATTCGACGAGAGCAGAGGTCTTTGGTCACCCCCAGGGGAGTAAGACAAGTAAGTGAGGAATAGTAGACAAACAAGGGATGAATATGGTTGTGACCGAAGATGAAAGCTATTTTTCATTCCGTTTATTTCATAATGCTACTGTACCATCATGGCGATCAGCACGGTTTGTCTGGAAGGAGGATACCCCTGAACCTCAAAAAGTTGAAATATCTCTCGCTTTCGATCATTTGCCTTTGCTTTGTCTTCCTCATGGCCGGCCGGGTAGGGGTTGCCGGTGTTGTCCCATCAGCCTACGATTTGAGGAATGTCGATGGCAGATGCTATATGACTCCGGTAAAGTCACAATGCGTGCCCGGTCAATGGTGGAATTCGGTCGGCCTACGT
>NZ_DJGL01000053.1:15258-46781 GCF_002432735.1 Mesotoga sp. UBA5847
CTTGACTTGTAACATACCGAAGTAGTATATTTGGTTAAGCTAATTCAGCGAGGGATTATTATGGTTGTCAATCAATTTCTTAATAAACTGAATATGTTCTGGTGGTGGAGCTGCCCCTTCGGTGGGGGTTAGCCTTTCGCTACTAGGGTAAACCCATATTGAAGGGGCTCTCATTGTTGAGAGCCCCTTTACTTTTGAGGAGGTATATTGGCATGAAGAAAAGAATTATTGTGAATTTGAAGTCGGAGGAGCTTCCACGAAGCTGGTATAACATAAAGGCTGACTTACCATTCAAGATGGATCCGCCTTTGAATCCGGCAACCAATGAGGTGATCGATCCTGCAGATATGATGGCGATCTTCGCGAAGTCGATTGTTGAGCAGGAAATGAGTGAAGAAAGGTTCGTCCCTATTCCTGAGCCCGTTCTGGATGAGTATGTGGTATTCCGCCCCAGTCCACTTATAAGGGCGACCTTTCTCGAGGAGTATCTCAACACTCCAGCGAGGATATACTACAAGTATGAAGGCAACTCCCCGACCGGAAGTCACAAAACGAATACGGCAATAGCGCAGGCTTATTACAACAAGGCCGATGGAATAACCGAGCTAACTACTGAAACGGGGGCCGGACAGTGGGGTAGCGCCCTCTCGTATGCGGGCAAGAAATTCGGTTTGACGGTAAGAGTCTTCATGGTGAGAAACAGTTTCCAGTCGAAGCCAATGAGACAGCACATGATGAGAATGTTTAATGGAGAGGTTGAGCCGAGCCCTGGTGAACACACCGAAAGCGGAAGGAAGTTCCTCAAAGACAGGAAGAATTTCTCAGGTTCCTTGGGAATGGCAATTAGCGAGGCTATCGAAATCGTTCTGAATTCTAAGACGAAAAAGTACTCTCTCGGAAGTGTTCTCGATCACGTTCTTCTTCATCAGACAGTGATTGGTCTGGAAATTGAAAAGCAGCTGGAGATCCTTGGCGAAAAGCCTTCATCGATTCTTGGCTGTCACGGTGGCGGGTCAAACTTCGGCGGATCAATCTTGCCGTTTGTGAAGAGGGTATTCGAAGGAGAGGAAATTGAGTTCGTTGCCTGCGAGCCAGAATCATGTCCTACGCTTTCTAAAGGCGAGTATCGGTACGACAGCGGAGACACTGCTGGATTCACGCCGCTGCTGAAGATGTATACGCTTGGGAGAGAGTTTGTTCCACCCGCAATTCATGCCGGTGGTCTCAGATATCACGGTGCGGCTCCTCTCGTGTCGCGATTAGTGAAAGAAGGCATTGTCACTCCGGAAGCTTTCCCTCAAGAAGAGACTTTCAAAGCAGGTCTTCTCTTCGCTACAACGGAGGGTATTGTTCCCGCACCGGAGTCAACCCATGCAATTGCAGGTGCTGTTCGAAGAGCAATTGAGGCAAGGAAAAACAGAGAAGAGAAGGTTATTGTGTTCACTCTGAGCGGGAATGGCGTTCTAGACCTCTCTTCTTACACTAGCACAATCGAGGCGCATAAGGACGTGCTCAACTTCGACAACCTGCGCCCATAAGGCATTGTAGAGCATTGACTTGTTGAAATCCTTTTCGTCAAACGGTTTCAGATGATTCTATGTTGCAGAAGTCAATTAGAAAATGTTAGAATTTGGTTGTGATCTGAATTCTAGCTAGGGGGTGTACCTGTGAATAAGAAAGAACTTATCGCTGTTCTTGCACAAAGAACTGGAGCAACCAAGAAACTTGTCGGAGACGTAGTTGATAGCTTTATCGGCGTGGTAGGGGAAGAACTCTCAAAGAACCAGGAAGTTAAGCTAATAGGTTTCGGAACGTTTGAAGTTACCATGCGAAAGCCCAGGATGGGTGTCAACCCGAGAACGAAGGAAGCTATCGAGATTCCTGGCGGGAAGGTTCCGAAATTCAGACCTGGCAAAGAGCTAAAAGAGAAAGTTCAGTAATAATTGTCCTGCCGATAAGAGATGAAAGTGGAGCTTAGTCTCCACTTTTTTCACTAGCCCATCTCGTTACGGCTTCAACCGCCTTACTGTTTTTCAAGACAGAGCGGAGGTCATCTTCAGAGGCCTTTGAGATTCCTTTGATGCTTCCAAAGGCCTTCAAGAGTGCCTTCTTTCTTTTGGGTCCTATTCCTGGAATATCATCTATCTTCGAAGTTAGAAATCTCCTCTCCCTCAGAACTCTGTGATAGTTAATTGCGAATCGATGCGCCTCATTGTCTATAGAGATGATCATTCTCAACACCGGATGTTCTTCTTTGAGTCTTACTCTGTCGCGATTATCAAGAAACACAAGCTCGTTGAACTCCTTTGCGAGTCCAACTATCTCGTATTCTTCGATCCCTATCTCTGCAAATGCCTTCTCAACTGCTCTCAACTGAGGTTCTCCTCCGTCTATAAGCAGAAGATCGGGGAGAGGGTACTTTGTGTATCGCCGTTTGACTACGGTTGCCATTGCTTCGAAATCATTTGGTTCTTCAAGCTCGCTTATTCTGTACCTTCTGTACTCCGACTTGTTCGGCTTACCGTTATCGAAAACTACTACTGAAGCGACTGTGTAGAGACCTTGTGTATGAGAGATATCGATCCCCTCGATTCTCGAGGGAAATCTCTTCAGTCCAAGTATCTGCTGAGCCTGTCGCAGCGAATGAGCCGCATTAAGTCTTATCTTCAGCTCTTCGTCGATATTCTTGAAGGCGATACTCAGAAGTCTCTCTTCCTGCTCATCACGGGGATCTCCAATGTAATCAAAATCTCTTCTGAATTGCCTCACATCTTTTTTCTTCAGACCGGTTACGATTAAAGACTTTGGAATTCTGTTCTTCTTGGCGTAGTAAAACTGGGTAATGAAATCCATAGGAGTACCATCCGGGAAGTCGAAAACCAGCTTTCCCAAGAGCATTCCTCCCCTTACCTGCAGCAGGGCAGCGAGCCCGGCCGAAACGGCCAATATGTCTGCCTTCAAATCTAGCGGGGCTTCAACCCCCTGAAAGGCGTAAAGGTCATCCATCGACGACAGAATGTCCCTTATTTCTGCCGCCCTTTCGAACTGAAGAGCCTCCGACAATACAGTCATCCTCTTGAGGAGAGCTTCTCTAACTTTTATCGTGTCCCCTTCAAGGAATTCGGTTAGCGCAGAAAGCTGCTCTTGATACTCTTCAGGAGAGACCTTTTCAACGCAAGGTGCCGAACACATTTTCAGATGATATAGAAAGCAGGGTCTCTTTATCCTGCCGAGATCATATGTGCATGTGCGAATCTTGAAGACTTTCTGTAGGAATTCGAGTAGCTTTCTGACAAGTCCGGCGCTCGTGTATGGACCAAAATAAGTGCCTTCGAGCTCCTTTGTTCGCGTGATCGCAATATAAGGATACTCCTCAGCGGATATGTATATGTATGGATAAGTACGCGAATCCTTCAGGAATACATTGTACTTCGGCTTTTTACTGAAGATTAGGTTGGCCTCGAGAAGCAGAGCCTCTCTTTCGGATGTGACCATTATGAAGTCCAGATCCTCCGACTCTTCGGCGATGCGTCTGGCCTTTTCGTTCTGAGACCACGTCGACTCTCTGAAGTATGAGAGGACTCTCCTCTTCAGCTTCTTTGCCTTTCCTACGTAGATTATTGCATTCTTTTCGTCCTTGAAGATATAAACTCCGGGTTCTTCCGGAAGCTGTGAAGCCTTGTTCAGTATTTGTTCATTCATTTCGGTTCAACAACTCTCTGCAAATGACTCTCTCAGATGAACAACGGGTTCTTTCTAAGAGACTCCATACTTCTCGTCCAATGGGGTTGTTCACACCGCCAAGAAAGTTAGCCAACTGCAGGTGAAGACACTTAACCATTTTCAGATTTCTTATCCCTCCAATACCTCTACCAAGCAGCAGCAACTTCTGCGATTCAGATAGAGTGCACCGACCGAGGATTCTCTTTTTGATCAACGTGGTTTCTTCATGAGCTTTGAGATACTCGTCTGCAAAATCGCCGTCACGTTCGATTCTCTTCTCGAATTCAGTTATCATTCCCCCGCTCTCAAGACGGGAGACTTTCTCCTTCAAGAAGGGGCAGCTCAGCCAGAAAAGCGTCGGGAAGGGCTTTCCATAAGAAATGAGGGAGGACTCAATAACTTGCGGAAATCCCCATTCGCAGACTCTGGCTACTCTGAAGTCGTTCTTCAGTTCTCTCCCTAGTTGAAGAGAGACTATTTTCTTCTCAATTTTATCGCTTTCCAATCTCCGTCTTCCCTGCTGCTCTCTATAAGAAAGGTTCCTTCAATAAGGTTTCCGATCTCACTGAACTTGTCTTTGTAAATTCCCGAGAGGATTACGGTGCCGTGTTCATCTAGAAAACTCTCTAGGTCAAGAACAAATTCTCTCAAAAGCTCTACAATCATATTCGAGACAATTATGTCAAAACGCTCTTCGGGTTTTACAGAGGAGAGAAATTCCGATTGTCTTGCATCTATACACACATCATTTATCCTTGCTGTCTCATTGGTCTTCTCTACCGAGTGCTCGTCTATGTCGAGCGCCACGACCTGTGATGCGCCCTTCTTCGCAGCAATTGCCGAGAGGATACCTGTGCCGCAACCCACGTCAAGAACTCTAGAGCCTCTGACAACGGCTTCAACAAGAAGAGAGGCAGCCAGCTTCGTTGACTCATGAAGGCCAGTGCCAAACGCCATTCCCGGTATAATTCCGATCTTATTCGGATCGACCACTCTTTCCTCTTCCTCAAGAGGAAGGACTTCAACGCTTTTGCAGAGCTCGAACGGTACCAGAGTCTCTTTCCATTTCTCGAACCAATCCTTTTGTTCGGTGAACCCTAGATCGGAGAACTCCATCTTACTTAGGAAGTAAGGTAGTTCCTCCCCTTCTTCAAGAAGTACATGCAGAGCAATTCCAGAGTCGACGGTCTTCTCGAAGAAGAGATTAGAGAATCCTTCATTCCAGCTGATTCCCTCAATCAAGTCGCTTTCTTCTTCTGAAACAAAAGAGACTAAATGTCTGTACTTCACTTCTCAGCACCTGCCTTATCGAGCCCTTTACGAAGAGCTTCAAGAGCGTGCTTCGCGGCAAGCTGTTCTGCCGCTTTCTTCGTCCTACCCTCTCCTTCACCGACAATCTTTCCATCCAAGAAAACACCGACTTTGAACCACTTGTCCTGAGGTGGTCCTTCGTCCAGAATCGTTTCATATGATGGTCTAGAACTGAAACGAGCTTGGGTTAACTCCTGAAGTGAGGTCTTGTAATCAAGAATCAACTCGCCGTTGACCGCCTGATCAATATAGTCGCAAAGCTTTGACTGAACAAAACTGACCGAGGCTTCAAATCCACTTGTCAAGAAGACTGCAGCAAGAACTGCCTCAAACGTATCTGCGAGAATAGAATCTCGATCAGACCCACCCATTTGCCTCTCTCCTTTTCCCAGAAAGACGAAGTCTCCTATCCTCATGAATCTTGCGACATCGGAAAGTACTTTTTCGCTTCCAACCATCGCCCTGATTTTCGACATGTCGCCTTCGGACAATGAGTATTCATCAAACAGCGTTTTCGCAAGTGACAGTTCAAGAACCGCATCTCCGAGAAACTCCATCCTTTCGTTTGACTCCAGAATCCTCTCTCCGTTCTGCGCGAGCTCGTTGGTGAACGAGGAATGGCAGAGAGCCCTGAAAGCGAGCTCTCTGTTTGCTTCAATTCCGTTTATTCTGCAAAACTCATTTACTTGCTTTTCTTCCTCGACGCTTAGCATTACCGGGCAATTCTCCTGATCTTCTCAACCATTTTGCCGCTCGAAAGACCGCAGAGATCGAATAGCAGCTCATTATCACCGGAGAACATATATCTCTCTACACCAAGCTTCTCAAATCTCTCAGGCATTATCTTCGAGTCGATCAAATAGTCCGATAGAATCGTGCCTAATCCACTCTCCACATTGTGATCTTCTGCGGTTATAACGACTTTGGACAAGTGTTCTTTGACGCTATCGAAATCCGCTTCTAGAGGGCAGCTGACGTTAAGAACCGTGACTTCTATTCCCTCTGACCTGAGCTTATCTGCAGCCTCAACGGCCTTATGGGTTACCTGACCGGTCGTAACTATGGTTACACCCTTTCCCTTCCTGACAACATCGACCTTGCCATATTCAAACTTGTATCCATCGCCGAAGAAAGCTCTTCCACTCTCATCGGAAATTGGATTCATAGTAGATCTTCCCATTGCGATGACGAAGTTTCCTTCAGTCGCGCTCACATACCTTACAGCTTTGTCCGTCTGATTTGGATCTGCCGGTACGATCAGCTTGAAGCCAAATAGATTCCTCAAGGCCCCAATGTAATCAATACAGTGGTGAGTCTTTCCATCTTCTCCCACGTCTATTCCCACATGGGTCACCCCAACTTTGACGTTTGCTTTGTTTATGTCGTTCAGCCGTTGCTGATTGTAGGTTTCATCGATTCCAAAGACTCCAAAGTCTGCAAAGAAAGTAAGCACACCACATACGGACGCAGCACCGGCAACCGTTGCCGCATTATGTTCCTGAACTCCAATCTGAACGAAGTTCTCCGGCCAGACCTTCTCGAACTCGTTTACCTTCGTTGAGGGTTTCAAATCACAATCAACAACCATCATCGGAACTTTTCCCTTGTTCAGCTTTCCAATATCTGCGAGAGCCCTTCCAAAGGCCGATCTGTTGTCGGTCTTCTTGTCAACAGGATAAACTATCGAATCTCCCGTGACCGGTCTTACCACTTCGTCTATGGGGCGCACATGTTCATGATAAGAAGGAAGCTCCTTCCTCATTTCGACATATCTTTCGATATCACTTTCAAGGCCAAGCTCGGCAAGCGCAGAGGCGGCCTTCTCCATATCCAGAGGTTTGCCGTGATACGAAACATCACCCTCCATGAAGGAAACACCTTTTCCCATAACTGTTCTGCCAATTATGACTGCGGGGATTTTTGAATCGAACGCTTCCACGAGAGCTTCATTGAGCTCGGCATAGTCGTGGCCGTCGACCTCTATAACCTTCCATCCATCAGCAAGATAGTTTGCCTTAATGTCCACGTACATTATGTCGCTCGCTTTTCCGGAGATCTGAGCATCATTGTAGTCGACAACAACAACAAGGTTATTGAGCTCGTATTTCTTGGCCGTTCTTCTTGCCTCCGCCACCTGACCTTTTGCCTGTTCGGCATCACTCATGGCTACTATCACCCTGTTGTTTTTCCCTCTGATTTTCGAAGCAAGGGCCATGCCAACACCTACGGACAACCCCTGTCCAAGATTTCCTGTAGTCCATTCTACGCCAGGAATCCCTCTTGTGATGTGACCCTCGAATATCGATCCGGGATGCCTGAATCCGGCAATTGCCTCGTCAATGTCTATAAAACCCAATCTCCCAAGTGTCGCATATACCCCGGGAGATGTATGACCGTGGCTTACAACAACCCTATCGCGTTCGGGATCGTAGGGGTTCTTCGGATCTTTCTCTGCAAAATCATAAACGGATAGGAATATGTCTATCGATGACATTGAACCGCCCGGATGACCGGAATTTGCAACTGTGGTCATCTTTATGATGTCTCCCCTGCACACTCTTCCAAGGTTTTCTAGTCTCTTAATCTCATCTTTCGTCAGCAAACGCGCCATATCCAACCTCCATTCACACTTCAACCGTCAATCGAAATATCCTCGTCTCTATTCTTTATTAGCTCATCGGGATTTGTGTCCTGAATAATAGATCTCTGGCTCATTCTAAAGTCATCAAACTGAACCTTGAGCATCTGGCCGTCATCTGCAACCAGGGTGATCACTTTCATGAAGATGTTCACCGTCAGAACCTTGCAAGTCTTTCCTTCATAGTCGACAAGAGATCCTTCATCAGGGATATCCAATAACTCATTTTCATAGAGCTCCTGTTCATAGGATAGACAGCAAAGCAGTCTTCCGCACCTACCGGATATCTTTGCAGGGTTTATCAGCAATTGCTGCTTCTTCGCATGCTTGAGCGTTATACTCTCAAACTGTCTCAAGAAGCGGGCGCAGCAAGCTGTCATGCCGCACAACCCGAGGCTGCCGGTCATTTTAACTTCATCTCTTATTCCAACTTGCCTGAGCTCTATCCTCGTTCTGAATGCCCTGGCAAGATCCTTCACCAACTCTCTGAAATCGACCCTGCTGTCGGCACCAAAATAGAAGACTATTCTTGAGCGATCAAACATATATCTCGCCTCGAGCAATCTCATAGGAAGCGAGTGCTTTTTTATCAGCTCCTGGCAGGTATTCATAGCAGCTTCGGCCTCTTCCTTGTTCTTTGCATGAGTCTCCCAGTCTTCATCAGTCATTACCCTAACGATCGGTTTCAGCTCTTCCTTTGAGTCATCTATACGAATCTCAACTGGTCCATACATGACCTTACCCACATCCAGTCCGAACTCACTCATTGCAAGCACACGATCTCCCTGCTTTAGGAGCTGTTCACTAGATGTGTACTGATAAAGCTTGCCAACAGAATGAAACTCGACTCCATATACAGTTCCATATATTTCAGGCATCTTAATTACCTCCGTTTTCTCTTCTTACGAGGCTCCTCGAAACCGAGTACAGAGCTCTGAATGAAACGAGATTCGAGTTCTGAGATGAGGTCCTCTGTCTAAGGAACCTGTCACACCAAGCAAAATCTGCCAGGATCTCCTTTCCCGGCACGAAACTCACTAGCCATTCTATCAGATCGAGGTTTACAACAGAGTTACTGGAAGTATCTGCCGATAGAATTACTACATCTCTCAGTATGCTTCTGGCTACTTCAACGAGCTCACGCGATCTTTCAAATGAGCCCTGCCCAATGAATAGAGGCGAGATTTCTCTGAAGGTTGTGAAGAATTTGTCAGATTCTACGATGCTTCTGCAGAGAGCAGCAAATGCTCTTCTTCGTCTAACAATATCTATCGGCTCGTTAACTTCACTCTCAGACAGTACAGAAACCAGTCCGTTGAGGTCTGAAGGAACCTCCATCGAACCCCAGTCTATGGACTCGACTTCCTGATCAAGAAAGAACCGAAGAACAGAGAAGTTCTGTCGCGCACATGCGTAGATTCTCGATACGCTATTCCCATACTTATCTCTCAATTTACCTATCAGTTCTTCAGGAACATCAACAACGACAGAGACCGTTCTGCTCCTTACTGTGGGAAGAAGAGACTGCCATGAAGTAGTGGTCATTATCAGCGTTGCAAAACAGGGAGGCTCTTCGAGTATTTTTAGGAAGGCATTTGCACTCTCATCTGTCATCTTTTCACATTGATGGACCAATACATACTTTCTCTTGCCTCCCGAAGGCTTGTGGAGCATCATCTCTTCAATATCCCGCACTCTGTCAATTCCGATGTTCCCTTTCTCAGGCTCTATAAGAAGAAAATCTTCAATATATCTCTTTCTGTTCCATTTTGGATCGGACTCGACCAATGACAAAGCCGAAGTCTTCAAGTATTCGCTGTCTCTGCCTACCAAAGTCACGCTTATTCCCGAATTTCGAGCCAAGAATCGGGCAAGTCTGTCGCTAACTACTCCGTTGAACCACTCCATGTTTTAATTATAGCAATGAATGACGAATTTGATTGGAGGGAAGTATTATGGAGAGAACATTTGCTTATCTGAAGCCAAACGCTATTCAGCGAGGCCTCGTAGGAGAGATAATCAGAAGAATCGAGGAAAAAGGTCTTAAGATATTAGCTCTCAAAATGCTTATGATTTCAGAGTCTAAAGCTAGAGAACTATACAGGGAGCATGCCGGGAAAGACTTCTACGAACCTTTGCTCGGTTTCATACAATCTGGCCCAGTTGTGGCAATAGTTCTTGAAGGTGAGGATGCCGTTCAGAGATTGAGAATCCTCATCGGGAAAACCGATCCGGTCCAGGCAGACCCGGGAAGTATTCGTGGAAGGTTCGGCGTCTCCGTCAGAAAGAACCTCATCCACGCTTCAGACAGTATTGAAAGTGCAATTCGCGAAACGAATATCTTCTTTGACAAAACTGAGATTCTTGACTATTCTCTGTTGATTGAAGGGCAGCTCTGATGCTAATTGCGCAAATAAAAAAAGGAAAGGAAGGAAAGGTGTTGAATTCTTACCCGTGGATCTTCAAAGATGAAATCCTCTCTCTTGAAGGCTCTGCAGATAGAGTAAGCGAAGTCAATGTCTTCTCTTCTACTTACGAGTTCCTGGGGAAAGGCTTCTTCAACCCTGGTTCAACGAGGTCGATAATGGTTCTAACTAATCATGATGAAGAACTGGGAGAGGCTTTCTTCAGAAAGCTTCTGAATAAATCCTTGCAGAAAAGAGACAGGCTGTTCGATACACCTTACTACAGGCTAATCCATGGCGAGGGGGATAGACTTCCTGGACTTGTAGTTGACAGATACGGCGATTTTTTAGCAGTGCAGTTCAGAAATCTGATCATGCAGGAAAGAAAGCAAATGATCGTCACCCTTCTTTCAGATCTTCTGAGCCCGATGGGAATCTACGAACGCAGCGACTTTGAGATGGGTGTGGACGACAGAATTGAGAGAAACACCGGCCTGCTTTGCGGGAAGGTACCGGACTCAATCGAAATTGAGGAAAACGGCCTAAGATTTCTTGTAGATGTCAAGAACAGCCAGAAGACCGGATTCTTCTTTGACCAAAGAGACTCCAGAGCATTCTGCAGAAAGATTACTAAGGAGCTGTCGCTTCAAAAGGGGCTAGATCTCTTCTCTTTTACGGGCGGCTTTGGACTCAACATGGCATTCTCCGGAGCAGAGGCGATTTGTGTCGACAAGTCGGAAGAAGATCTAGAAAGGGCAAGACTGAACTCCGTAGTGAACAAGGTGGATAACCGGCTGCAGTTAGTCCAGAGCGATGTTCTTGCCTTCCTTAATGAATTTGAAAAGAATGACTATTTTGATATAGTAGTATTGGATCCGCCATCCTTTGTTAAGCATAAGAAAGAGCTTCCGCATGGAATTTCACTTTTCAGAAAGCTAGTAGAGAGCACGCTACCGTTAATGAAGGATGGGGGAATCCTCGGCCTCTGCACTTGCGCCTACAATATTGGGATTGAGCATCTAGTAGAGTCTGTAAGAAGATCAACAGAAAGAAGAGGCTTGAGGTTTTCGCATTTGGCGATCACTCTGCAGTCACCTGATCATCCGTGGCTTTTGGAGGTTCCTGAAAGCCTTTATTTGAAGTGTCTGTGGGGCTTCGTAGAGAAGGAGTGAGTTTTTTGCCCGGCTTCTGGACTCATATCATGTATGGAAAAGATGTTCTGGAAGAAATAGGACTCGATCTTGAAGCCGACAAAAGAGAGGAGTTCAATCTTGGGTGCCTCTTTACTGATCCTGGACAGTATTGCTCAAGAGAAGATCCGGAGTTTTCTCTCTGGAGATTTTCTCATACGCTGAGATGTGATGATTTTGCCGAAGAGGTCTGCAGAAGAGCCGAAGAGATCTCTCGCTTCTACTCTCTCGGGGTGATATGCCATTACTTTCTCGATGCAACCGTTAATCATTATATTGTCGCCCGTGCGGGAAATGGATATAAGTATCGGCAGCTTGAGACAATGATAGACAAAGTAATACTGAAGAACAGAGTAGAGGCAGTTATTCTTGACCTTGATCCGACTGCCGAGTTTTCCAAGTCTCTACCTGAAGCTCTAGAAGATCTTTACAGAGCGATTGCTGAGGAGTACTACGGAGTGAAAGGTTGTTCTATCCAGAAGGCAATAAACTCTATGAACGAGTATTTCGCGGGGATATACGGTCGTTCCAGACTGGGCATCATTCTCAAGAGATTCAGCATCAAGGAAGGCTCTCCGGAAGAGGCTTTTTTCAAAGACACTCATACAGATCCGCTGAATCTGGAAATGAAACCTTGGTTTCACAGTATAGCTGGATGGGAGAGTAAAAAGACCTTTGAAGAACTTTACAGCGATGCCTTCGACAAGGCTGTCCATTTTATGCAGAGTTATCTGGACGGCGTAGGCGAGTTGTCTTTACCCGGGGTCTCTCTGATGACCAATTTACCATTAATGGAGTACTGACTAACAAATTCGAGATGAAGGGAGGAAGATCGCATCCAGATCTGGAATGCGGTGATCATATGAAAGTTCTCGGAATAATCCTGGCAGGTGGACGAGGTGAGTACTTGAGTTCCCTTACGCAAGTTCGTACAAGTGCCGCACTACCGGTTTTCGGAAAGTACAGGTCCATCGATTTCACGCTCAGTAATATGATCAATGCCGGGGTATCGAAGGTTGGCATTATTACTCAATACAGCCCTAGAAGCCTAATGGACCACATAGGTTCCGGTAAAGAATGGGATCTTGACAGGAAACAGGGCGGTCTTTTCATTCTGCAGCCTTACTACTCACCGTATAATCCTTCCATGGGATACAAGGGAACTGCAGATGCTCTGTTCCAGAACATAGACATACTTCGGAGAGGGAACGAAGACTCGGTACTGATTGGTTCTGGAGATCATATTTTCAAGACTGACCTTACCAAGATATTCAGGTATCATCTCGATACGGTGGCCGACATAACCGTCCTAACAGGAAACAAGAATGGTGAATGTGGTATGAAAGGTATGGATAGAGTCATATGCAAGAACGGAAGAGTAATAAAGTGGATAGAGAAGGAAAATGCCTCTGAGAACCCTGATGAGGGAGACTGCGTTGCTCTTGGTGTTTACTTCGTAAACAAGTTCCTCTTGCGAGAACTTCTCTACTCAGCGGTTCCCAACGGCTATAACGAGCTTGTTAAGGGTATTATCTCTCCTAATCTCTCTTCGCTAAATGTTAGAGAGTACAGATACAACGGGTATTGGCGGGATATCAAGCAGAGCAAGAAATGCTATTTCAAGACAAATCTCGATATCCTGGATCCTCAGATCAGACGAGAGTTGTTTTACGAGAACGGTAGAGTATTTACGAAACTAAAGGATCTTCCACCTCCGAAGATCACCGGAACGGCATCTATGAACAACTCAGTCATTGCAGATGGATGCGTAATTGGAGGAAGAATCGAAGATTCAGTCTTGTTCAGAGATACTAGAGTTATGGCAGGGGCAACCGTTAAGAACTCAGTTCTCCTTGAGGGCTGCCTCGTCGAAGAAGGCGCTTACATAGAAAACGTAATTATGGACAAGTACTGCACAGTTAGGCTTGGGAGAAGTTTCGTTGGTGAGAGCGAAGAGCCCACAGTGATCGAAAAACACGGCGTAATATAGGGCGGGTGATTGTATGGCCAAAAAAGTAGTAGCATTGATTCTAGCTGGCGGACAGGGTACAAGACTGGGATTACTAACCGATGAGGTTGCAAAACCGGCGGTGCCTTTTGGAGGCAAGTACAGGATAATCGACTTTGCACTTAGTAACTGCGTGAATTCTGGAATCTACGCAGTTGGTGTGCTTACTCAATACAGGCCTCACATTCTCTCCAGGCATATCGGAATAGGTCGTCCCTGGGATCTTGACAGAAAGGATGGGGGGGTAGTCATTCTCCCGCCGTTCATCGCTCAGGGAGATTCAAACTGGTATAAGGGAACGGCAAATGCCGTATTCCAGAATATTGATTTTGTCGATGATTACGACCCAGAAATTGTTGTAGTCCTTTCTGGCGACCACATCTACTCTATGGATTACAACGAAATGATCGATTATCATCTCTCGAAAGGTGCCACGGGAACAGTAGCATGTATGCGTGTTCCGCTGTCTGAAGCTAATAGATTCGGCATGATGATAACGGATTTTGAAAACAAAATAGTCGACTTTCAGGAGAAGCCTGAACAACCGAAGTCGGATCTTGCCTCTCTTGGGATTTACGTCTTTGACTGGAAGTTCCTTAGAGAAAGGTTAATCGAAGATGAAAAGGATCCCGAGAGTGACAATGATTTCGGGAAGAACATCTTGCCGAAGATCGTACATGATAACGCTGGAAGGCTTTTCGCTTTCGTCTTCGAAGGATACTGGAGAGACGTCGGTACGATCGAATCTCTCTGGGAAGCAAACATAGAGCTAACACGGCCTATTCCTCCACTGAACCTCCACGATCCTTCCTGGAGGTTTTACACCCAAACGGAAGAGTATCTCCCTGCTTACGTCGGAACCAGTTCTCATGTCAGAAACTCCCTGATTAACGAAGGGGCAGAGATTTACGGTCGAGTAGAGAATTCAGTTATCTTCCAAGGCGTGCAGATCGGAGAAGGTTCGGTTGTTAAGAATTCTGTGATTATGACAAACTCCAAAATTGGAAGCAATGTGGTCATAGACAAGGGGATAATTGGAGAGAGAACGACAGTTAGAGATGGGGTGGTTGTTGGTTATGGAGACGAAGTGCCACACGAATCTCAACCACACATATATGATTCGGGTATTGTCGTTGTCGGATCGGACGTAATCATTCCCGAGAATCTTAAGATAGGTAGAAACAGCGCAGTTCTCAATCACGTTAAAGAGGAGGACTTCGAGGGAGATGTGGCTGGCGGCAAGACCATCTCGCCCAGAGAATAAAGGCAAAGGAGTAGCTTATTTTTCGTTGTTGATAGCTATACTGATAATCTGTACGACAATTGTTACATCGCTTGTTCCCCTAGAGACAATAATGAATGCGAGGCGCCTTGGTTCTTGGTATTTCAGACTGGCTCTCACTGTGAAATCGTTGTATCTTGCAGAGCCGGCCGAAACGGAACTCAACGGTTTCCTGGTTACAAAAAGCTCAAGAACTGTCTCTTCAAACTGCGCAGAAATAGAAATAATCAATTACCATATAAGTGAAGGAGATAGGCACTTCGATTTCGAGTTAATTGGAGAAATCACCGATATTCTATAAGGAGGTAGAAGTATGAAAAAAGTTCTTTTGATTACCCTACTGTTAGTCATGGCCGTATTTGTCATGGCTCAGAGACTTACGATTGTCCATATCAACGACACTCATGGACACATTTGGCCAGAGGGCGAGTTCGGCGGGCTTGCGGCCGTAGCCACTCTGGTCAACCAGGCTAGAGCGGAGAATCCCAACACTCTTTTCTTGCACGCAGGTGACATGAACACCGGTGTTCCAGAGTCGGACCTGCAGGATGCAGCTCCAGACATAGTTTCACTGAACCTTATGAAACTCGATGCGATGGCTATCGGAAATCACGAATTTGACAACGACGCATCGGTACTTGCTAAGCAGATGGACATTGCTAGCTTCCCGTTCCTCAGCGCCAATATCTACAAGGACGGAGAACCGGCCTTCCAGGAATACATTATCAAGGAAGTTGGCGGAATAAAGGTTGCAATAGTAGGATTCACTGCTCAGGAGACTGAAATCCTTGAATACTTGTACGCCAAGGACTACGAATGGATGGATGTCATAGAAATCGCCAAGGAAATCATACCGTTTCTGGAGGCCCAGGCGGATATAATTATCGCTCTTACACACATGGGAAGCAATCCGGTTCTTGCGGGCCCGAATTCCTGGGAGCTTGCCAAGGCGGTTGACGGAATCGATGTTATTGTTGACGGACACAGCCACACTTTCTATGAAAGACCTGAAATAATCAACGAAACAATTATCGTTTCTGCTGGAGAATGGGCAAAGAATGTGGGCAAGCTCGATCTGGAAATCGTCGACGGAACGGTAATCTTCGTTTCTTTCAGGAATCTTCCTGTCCTGGCAGAAGAGATAAAACCTGACTTCGCAGTGGCAACTGTTCTTGATTACTTCAAGAAGGCCGGAGGAGAAGCTCTTGGCATAGTTGTCGGTGAAACAACGATCAAGCTTGAGGGTGACAGGGGAGTAGTTAGAGCCCAAGACACAAACCTCGGTTACTTGATCTGTGACGCGATGGTGTGGAAGTCCGGAGCGGACCTTGCAATAACCAATTCCGGTGGTATCAGAGCTTCGATTCAGGCTGGTCCGATCACATATCGTGACATTCTTACAGTACTCCCGTTCGGAAATACACTTTACGTTGTTGATGTACCGGGGACAGCCCTCAGAGATCTTCTGGAGTACACGGCAACCAGAGAACCAGGGCAGGGAGCGATGGCTCAGGTAAGCGGAGTAACTTATGTAATAGAGAATGGCGAGGCCAAGGATATTCTTGTGAACGGAGAACCCATTGATGACAATAAGGTGTACAAAGTTGCTACAAATAACTACCTTGCCTCTGGCGGTGACGGCTATACGGTCCTTGCAGGACTCTCCGGTTACGACACCGGATTCGTGCTGGCAGATGTAGTGGTTGAGTTCGTTGGAGAGATAAGCCCGATAACCGCTTACGCCGATAGCGGAAGGATAACCAGAAAGTAGTTTTAGATTAAGTTAAGACGCAAACATTGTACTATAATAGGAGCGGAGCGATCCGCTCCTATTGTTTGATAATATCAATCGCTTTTTCCATTTTGAGTCGCAGTCACTTTCATGATATTCGGGATCCCAGAAAGGCAAACATCTATTGATTAAGGTTGAGAGGTGATAACTAAATGAGGTTGCCTACCTTCAGAGGAGGGGTGCACCCGCCAGAGAAAAAAGAACTTTCCCAAGATTGTCAGCTAAGTGTTCTACCGCCTCCTGAAAGGGTTTATGTTTTTCTTGCTAATCACGCCGGAGTCCCAGCAAAGCCTGTTGTAAGTATTGGAGACAGAGTCAGAACCGGCCAGCTAATTGCCGAAGCTGGCGGCTTCATTTCTGCAAATCTCCATTCTCCTCTAACAGGCGAGGTTAAAGAGATTGCCAAGTATTATCATCCCACTCTTGCAAAACTTGACGATGCGATTGTCATAGATAGGACCGGAGAAGATGAGTGGGACCTGCTTCAGCCAGCAAAACCATTCGATCAGTTTTTACCCGAAGAGATCGTGCAAAGGGTTAAGTCTGCAGGTATTGTTGGGCTCGGCGGCGCAATGTTTCCGACCAGCGTCAAACTGTCCCCTCCGAAGGATAAGAAAATCGATCTCCTTGTCATAAACGGCGCAGAGTGTGAACCTTACCTTACCATTGATTACAGGTTCATGCTCGAGCGTTCTGAGGGAGTAGTCAGGGGAATCCTCGCTTTGATGCGTGCACTAAACGTTGAAGAAGCTATCGTTGGAATTGAAGACAATAAGCCAAAGGCGATAGAGAAGATGAAAGAGGCGGTCCGGTCAACTTCGATACAGGTGAAGACTCTAAGAACAAAATACCCACAGGGAGCCGAAAAGCAGTTAATATTCGCGCTGACGAAAAGAAAGGTTCCTTCAGGCGGGCTTCCCCTAGATGTAGGGGTTGTAGTCGATAATATTGGAACTGCATTCTCTGTCTATGAGGCAGTCGAACTTGGCCGCCCTCTTGTCGAAAGAGGCGTGACGATTACGGGTGAAGGAATCAAGAAACCCGTAAACGTGGTCTCGAGAATCGGGATAATGGCGGATGAGTTGATCAGATATGCTGGAGGCGTGCAGGAATCAGTGGAAAGAGCCGTCTTCGGTGGTCCTATGATGGGAATGACGGTTCCTAAGACTGATGTACCTACGGTCAAAGGCACTTCCGGGATAACCCTGCTTCTCAGGAGCAAACCAACAGAAGAGTTTCCATGCATAAGATGCGGGAAATGCACTTTTGTTTGTCCAATGAACCTCCAACCCTTTCTCCTCAATCTCTACGGCACAAACAGATTGTACGACATTCAAGTGGAGAACGGCCTGCTAGATTGCATTGAGTGTGGTAGCTGTTCCTACGCCTGTCCTGCAAAGATCGATCTAGTCAAGAACTTCAAACTGCATAAGAAGGTCTACAGAAGTTTGAAGGGAGGTGCGAAGAAGTGAAGCTCTCAATGATGGCAGCACCTCATCTAAGATCAGAAGACAACGTTCGTAAGATAATGCTGGACGTTTTGATAGCGCTTTCTCCGGCTGCAGTTTGGGCAGTCGTTTCGTTCGGATTGAAGGCCCTCGCTCTTATCCTTGTGTGTACGTTAGGCGCAGAGGCTCTTGAATTCATCGTGATGAGATTCGTAAGACAGAAAAAGAGCTTCAGACCCGATCTTAGCGGCTCCGTCACGGGATTGTTGCTTGCACTGAACCTTTCAGTATCTGTCGAGTGGTGGCAGGCACTGATAGGTGTCTTTGTTGCAATAGTAATCGCGAAGGCAGTATTTGGGGGTCTCGGAAAGAACTTCTTCAATCCCGCACTGGTCGGAAGGGTCTTTCTTCTTATCTCGTTCCCCGTTCAGATGACAACATGGTTCAATCCGTTCGATATGCAAACAACTGCAACGCCAATGGCCATATTGAAACAGGGAGCACCAAGAGTCTTCTCTCTGCAAGAGATGTTTCTCGGTACAATCCCCGGCTCGATCGGGGAAGTCAGCGCTTTGCTGCTTCTATTGGGCTTTGGCTGGTTGTTGTTAAGAAAGAGAGTGGCACCGTTTATCCCCATTGCCTACGTCGGAACGGTTGCGATAATGGCCTCGATATTCTATGCGGTGAATCCGGGCTTTGGTTCGCCTCTTTATCACATCTTTGGCGGCGGTCTCATGCTTGGAGCTCTGTTTATGGCAACAGATATGGTGACTAGCCCGATGTCTATCAAAGGGCACATTATCTTCGGAATAGGTTGTGGAGCTGTGACTATGATCATCAGGTTATTCGGAGGTTATCCGGAAGGTGTCTCATTCGCAATTCTGGTGATGAATGCCTTCGTGCCTCTAATAGATATGGGGACCAAGCCCAAGATATTTGGAAAGCCAAAGAAGGTGAAGAGCAATGCGTGAATACTTGAAGACGGGCATTACTCTGATGGTAATTACTATTATTGCCGCACTGGTTCTTTCGGTAGTTTATACTGTCGTTAAGGAGCCCATCGCCAATGCGGAATTAGGCGCAAAACTAAAGGCTATCCGAGAAGTCCTTACAGATGCGGAGACTGGAGAGTTGCTTATAGCAGCAGAAAACATCCCTGAGACTGCCAGCGAACTGGCGGAGTTTGAATGGTTTCCCGCCGGATTCGACTCATCGGAAGGCATAATCTATACGGCAACAAGTTCACAGGGAAAGGTTGAAAGTCCTGCATACAAGTTTGTCAAGGAAGACGGCAGCGAAATATACGTAGCAATAGGAATCGCGGTCGGTTATGGCGGAGATGTTAAGACGATGGCTGCCTTCGTCAGTGGACCAAACGGAGTTAGCCTTAACGCAATAAAAGTTCTCGAGTACTCGCAAGAGACCCCAGGACTTGGAGCCAATATTGCTAACGATGTCGTCCAGCAGAGGTTCTTCCCTATAGCTACTAAGGGCCTTGACAAGGGCGTAAGGGTTGACAAAGACGCAGGAGTGACTCCCTCAGGAGATCAGATAGAGATTAGAAAGCAAGAAGACGGAATAGTCACAGTAAGTGACGTGATGACTGGAGCGACGATAACTCCAAGAGCCGTCGCATTCTCACTAAATGCTATATCCGAGTTCTTGGAAAAGGCAGGTGTTCGATAATGGCTGAATCTAAGTTCAAAGTCCTCACAAACGGAATCTTCAAGCAGAATCCGATTTTCATTCAGGTTCTGGGAATGTGTCCGACTCTAGCCACTACGACTAGCGCTGAGAATGGTCTTGGCATGGGGCTAGCAACGACTGCCGTTCTAGCAATGTCGAACATTACGATCTCTCTCGTAAGGAAGTTCATTCCGGACAAGATCAGAATCCCTTCGTACATTGTGATAATTGCTTCCTTTGTAACTATGATCGATATGCTGATGCATGGTTTCATCTATGATCTCTGGAAGACTCTGGGATTGTTCATCCCTCTGATTGTGGTGAACTGTATCATTCTCGGTAGAGCAGAGGCCTTTGCTTCAAAGAACGGTGTCTTCAGATCCTTCCTGGATGGGCTCGGAATGGGACTTGGTTTTACCGCCTCTCTGGTCTTGCTGGGCTCAGTAAGAGAGTTTCTCGGCAATGGCTCAATCTTCAACTACCACCTTTCGGATGTGAAGATGTTTGCCATGATACTCCCTCCAGGTGCATTCATTGCTCTGGGAATGCTTGCCGCATTCTTCAACTACCTTGGAATAAGGCGTAGCAAACCTAAGAAGGCAGCAAAATGAGGAGGGTTGACTGATGGCTACCAGATTGGTTTTCATATTTCTTTCAGCAATTCTAATAAACAACTTCGTTCTATCTAGATTTCTAGGAATATGTCCGTTCCTCGGTGTTTCGAAGAAGACAGATACAGCTGTTGGAATGAGCATAGCCGTTACATTTGTAATGATCATGGCTTCAATAATCACATGGCTCTTGAACATCGCGCTTGACGCGCTCGGTATTCCTTTTCTTAGAACAATAGTGTTCATCCTGATTATTGCAACACTGGTGCAGTTTGTAGAAATCTTCCTGAAGAAGGCCAGTCCGTCACTTTATGATGCGCTGGGGATATTTCTCCCCCTAATAACTACCAATTGCGCAATTCTCGGTCTGGCGCTTCTGAATGTTCAGCAGAACTATACGCTGCTCGAGACAATAGTTAATGCCGCCGGCGCCGGACTTGGTTTCGCCCTCGCGCTAATTCTTTTCTCAACTATAAGAGAGAGAATGGAGCTCTCCGAAATTCCGGAGCCCTTCAAGGGCACTGCCATTGCGTTGATCACAGCCGGTTTGCTCTCGATGGCCTTCATGGGTTTCCAGGGCCTCGTGAAACTGTGAGGCGGTGTGTATGACAGTAGTCTATTCAGTTCTGTTTATGGCCATACTTGGCATAGGAGCAGGTGTCTTTCTAGCTTTCGCCTCTGCGAAGTTTGCGGTCAAGAAAGATCCTAGAATCACACTCATCGAAGCCTCTTTGCCAGGCGTCAACTGTGGCGCTTGTGGTTTCCCCGGTTGCTCGGCTTTTGCAAAAGCTATCGCCGAAGGCAAAGCCCCGCTGGATGGATGTATTCCGGGCAAGCGATCCGGCGTACCTGAAAAACTGAAGCTAATCATGGACACGGATGTCGACAAGCTCACTGCTCTCTTTGAAGAGGCAGAGGAAGATGCGGAAAAGACACTGGAAAAACTGATCGCTGTCTCCGGAAAAGAAGTAAAAGCAGCGCCGCCAAAACCAAAAAGACCGACTCAGGAAGAAATCGACAGTTACAAGGGAAAACTGAAAGAGAATTCTAGAGCTGCTGTGGTCTTTGCGATTCTTCCAAACATAAACTGCGGAATCTGTGGATCACCCGGTTGTGCTGCCTTTGCCATAAAGGTCGCGAACAAGGAAGAGAACGCAGACAAATGCGTCCCGGGCAAAAGACAGAACGTGCCCGAAAAAGTCGAGAAGATTATGGCGCTTTCCCAATCAGAGATTCAAAAGATAATTGAAGATACTTCTGGAGAACCGGCCGAGATAAAAAAGAAGTTTGAGTCATGAAAAAAAGGTTGGCTGTTCTTGGTTCTACCGGATCTATAGGTTCACAGACACTCGAAATAGTAGATAAGATTGAAGAAATCGAAATTGTGGCCATTTCCAGTGGCCACAATTTCGTCTCTTTTTCTAAACAGCTTTCAGAATTTCATCCCAAGTTCGCCGCCACTCTTGAAAAAAAAGAGGATCTAGTCGATTCCTTTCCGGAAACAACCTTTTTCCAAGGCGAAGAGGGGATAGAAACGATGCTCGAAAAGTCCCGCCCGGATTATGTGATGCTTGCGGTCAGCGGAGCGGCCGGACTGAGATTCAGCCTTAAGGCGGCTGAAGTTTGCAGCAGACTATGTCTTGCGAACAAAGAGTCTATCGTTTGTGGAGGTAATCTTCTTCCGGACAGATGTGCCGACAGAGGGGTAGAGCTTATCCCGGTCGACTCAGAGCACAGCGGCCTCTTTCAGCTTCTTGACGGTACTGTTCGCCCTGAGAGAATCTTGATAACCGCATCTGGCGGCGCCCTGAGGGATTGGCCGAAAGAAAGGATTCACCAAGCAAGCCGTGAAGATGTCATGAAACACCCTGTTTGGTCTATGGGAAACAGGATAACCGTTGATAGCGCTTCAATGGTTAACAAGGGACTCGAAGTAATTGAAGCAAAATATCTCTTTGGATTCGAATCGAGCGAAATTGATACTTATATTTGTAGAAACAGTTTTGTTCATGCCGGTGTTGTGTACAATGATGGCGTTATGAAACTTCATGTGGGGCGCCCGGACATGCGAATTCCGATTGCATATTCTCTGACTTATCCAGTGCACCACCATCTTTTCGGAGAAGAGAGGATAGCCGGCATACCAATTGCCCTGGAAGAACTGCAGCAAGAGAGATTTCCCGCTCTGACACTTGCGAGAGAGATTTGTGGAACTGTCAGCAAGCAAATCGCTTATAATGCTGCAGATGAGATAGCAGTCGATGCTTTTATGAAGGGTAGGATGCCTTTTGGGAGCATTTACAATATAATTGAAAGGACGGTTGCCCGAACAGATGATCTAAATCCGGTCGATTACAGTCAAATTATCGAGATTGACGTTCTGGCAAGAAGATTGGCTCAAGAAGAGGTGAATAGATGTTATTAGCAATAGTGTACTTTCTTCTCATTCTAACGGGGATAGTGGTTGTTCATGAACTCGGTCACTACCTGTTCTCGAGGGTTTTTGGAGTGAGAGTTCTAGAATTCGCCATAGGAATGGGTCCAAAGCTCTGGTCAAAAAAAGGAAAGAAGACTACATTCAGGATAAACGCATTTCCAATTGGCGGTTACGTGAGACCTGCCGGAGAAGACCTAGATGCTATAGACTCCTCCGTTCCGGATAACGAGCAGATACAGAACAAGCCGGCCTGGCAGAGATTCATTATCTATTTCGCCGGTCCGGCCTTTTCTTTGCTTCTGGGTTTTCTCATACTCTCTCTGGTAGCAGTAGTTTGGGGCTTTCAGGAAGTCAAGATCGACAAGGTCGAGCTTGGTTCTCCTGCAGCACTGTCCGGAATGCTTCCCGGAGATAGGATCGCCTCAGTAAATGGTAAGACTCTACTAGACAATACAAGACTTAGCGAAGCCGTTGTGAGGGGCGAGAAAATAGATCTAGTAGTTATTAGGGAAGGCAGAGAAGTCGAAATAACTCTAATCCCAGAAATGCTTCCTCAAGAGGCCTTCATTGTGATCGGCAATGTCTCAGGTGAATTTGGCGATGCTCTCTCTTCAATAAACGGAGCATCGTTCAGCGGCGATTACGTTGGATACGGCGGCATACTATCTCCTGAGAGCACTATCAGACTTGGTTTTGCCGACGGTTCGAATCTTTCCGGCACGCTTCTGACTTATTCGCCAACAGAGGAACGCTACGCAATGGGGATCTACTATGCAAACTTCAAACCGATAGTTGCAACTGATTTCGGCCAGTTCAGGAAGGGAGATGTTCTTGTCTCGGTAAACGGGATGACAACCGAGACAAGTTATGATCTTACAACCATGAGTCAGCTCCTCTCCTTGAAACCAAACGAACTTCTAATTCAGTTCACAGGAAGAGAGACTACCTTCGCTAGATACGGCTTCCCTGAAGAATTTGTCGTTACCCTGGAACGGGATGGACAGGTAGTTGACTTAACGATGACCAAGAACGAAATGATTGCTCTCGTGAGTGAGGTCGGTGCCTTTTCTCAGGGAAGCGATTACTGGTATCCAGATAGCCCGGTTGAGGCCGCAGTTCTCGGGGTTCAGTGGGCAAACGATCTCCTAATAACCATGGTGAAGGTTGTTGGCAGCCTCTTCACTGGAGGAGCGAACATCAACGAATTCACCGGTCCTATTGGACTGGTAACAATAGTTGACCAGGCAGTGAGCCTTGGGCCGAGGATAGTTCTTTTCCTCGCGGGCTTCATCTCGCTCAACCTCGGAGTGATAAACATGATTCCCTTCCCCGCGCTGGATGGTGGGAGGATGTTGCTCGCCTTGCTTGAGATAATTACCAGAAAGAGACTGGATCCGAAGATTGAGGGGTTAATCAATGTGATTGGCTTCATGATACTCATGGGGTTCATGATCTATATTACGTTCATCGATATCGGCAGATGGTTATGAGTAGAATCGTAAGAGTTGGGAATGTCTTGGTCGGTGGCGGAAATCCGGTTTCGGTTCAGTCAATGACAAATACCAAGACAATCGACATTCCTGCAACTCTCGAGCAGATCGATAGGCTTACAGATGCCGGGTGTGATCTTGTAAGAGTCTCCGTTCCGGATTTTGAGTCAGCACAGGCCATCAAAGAGATTTGCTCATCAAGCAAAATCCCTGTAATTGCAGATATTCATTTTGATTACAGACTCGCAGTTGAGTCCGTAAAGAACGGTGCAGCAAAGGTAAGGATAAATCCGGGAAATATCGGTCAGGAATGGAAGGTCCGGGAGACAGTGAAGGTTGCTAAAGAATTCGGTGTTCCAATAAGAGTTGGCGCAAACTCTGGCTCTCTCGACCGAAGTTTTGGTTTGTACGACAAACCCACCGCTCTTGCAGAGAGCGCTCTTGCGCAAGTAAGAATACTTGAGAGTGCAGGGTTCGAGGACATTGTGATTTCTCTTAAGTCTTCATCGGTATCAGAGACTGTGAGTGCAAATGAATACCTGTTCGAGAAGACCGATTATCCGCTTCACCTTGGAGTTACAGAGGCAGGTTTCGGGCTTGATTCAACCGTAAAGTCTTCTATTGGTATTGGCACACTCTTGCTGAAAGGCATTGGAGACACCATAAGAGTATCGATGTCGGGAGACCCCGTTCAGGAGATCGAAGTAGGCTTGAGCATTCTTCGTTCACTTGGGCTAAGAAAGGGAGTTGACGTGATCTCCTGTCCGACGTGCGCAAGAGCCGAAATAGATGTTGAGTCTCTTGCAAGGAAAGTGAAGAGTTGGGTAGGGAATATCGAGGATGACATTTCTGTAGCCGTTATGGGATGCGTTGTAAACGGAATTGGGGAAGGAAAAGATGCGGACATTGGGATCGCCGGCACTGCATCCGGCGGAGTCATTTTTCTCAAGGGAGAGATAGTCGAGAAGGTGGAGAAGCGGAACCTTGAATCACGATTCCGACATTGGTTTGATGAACTCCTGTCGGGAGGTGATAGATGAAAGTCTCGATAATCGGAGCCGGAATGGTAGGTTCGTCAATTGCGTATGCAACAATGATAAAGGGAATTGCAAGAGAGATAGCGCTTGTTGATGTAAATACAGAACTTGCAGTGGGTCAGGCTATGGACCTGAGTCATGGAAATGCGTATGTGAGACCGGTGAAGATATCCGGTGGAAGTTACGATGTGTCGGCAGATTCCGATGTTGTTGTTATTACCGCCGGAAGGCCACAGAAAGAAGGGGAGAGTCGTCTCCAGCTTTTAAAGAACAACGCAAAAATGGTTGAGAGAGCAGTCGATGAGTACTTTCATTCAGCAAAGAGCCGATTATTTTGGTCGTCTCGAATCCGGTAGACATACTCGCATGAGTTGCCTGGAAGATATCTGGCTTTCACAGGAGCAAAGTCATCGGTTCCGGTACTACCTTGGACACGGCAAGACTAAGACAGAGCATAGCCGACCACTGTGGACTTGACCCGAGAAACGTTCACGCATATGTTATTGGTGAACACGGTGATACTGAGATCGTTAACCGGACGAATGTCGACATCGCAGGTATTCCGATAAAGGAGTTCTGCGGGAACTGCGAAGACGTTTTGTTTGAAAAACTGTTTGAAGAGACACGAAGCGCTGCTTATCGTGTTAGTGAAAAGAAGGGTTCAACATACTACGGAATAGGGCTTGCTGTATCAAAGGTGCTTTCCACTATTCCGAACGATCAGCACTCAGTCCTTACAGTCTCATCTGTACACAGGGAATTTGAAGGTATGCAGGATGTGCCTTTCAGCGTTCCCAGTATTCAGGGAGAAGTGGAGTAGAAAGAATACTGCATGTTGGACTTTCAGAAGAGGAAATTCAGGAACTTTCGAAATCAACAGGCGTTATCACCGATGCAATAGAAAGCCTAAAGGGATAAGGAGGGATTAGCGTGAAGAAAGTACTGCTTATTGCGATTATTGCTCTCAGTGTTTCTCTTATTGCCACGTCAGTCGCTTATGACCCTCAGGGACTTATGTTCCTGAACAGGTCAGGAGCTAGCATCAATGTAAACGTAACCTTGAACAAGGGTACCGGATCAACTTACTACGGTGGCGAGTCGCTCGGATTGTCTTTCTCCGTTGACAGAAGCGCCTATGTGGCTGTTCTGGATATCGATCAGTCGGGGCAGGTCCAGGTTCTCTTTCCAAATGTCTATGATCAGGACAACTACGTCCAGGGTGGAAGGACCTACACTCTACCGACGGATAAGGCGACCACAAAATACAATCTGCAGGTCGAATCAAACAGAGGAAGAGAGACGATAGTAGTCGTTGCATCGACTTCTCCCCTGAATTTCTTAGGGAATGTGTTTTCTCTGTTCGATAGATATCCATTCCCATATTTGGGTCAGAACGTGAACAATTTGTCGATTGCGATTGACCCTGTCTTCAACACAAGCTGGGGGATAGGTTATACTTACTTCTATAACAGCTATGTGCCTTTCACGGTTAGGACTACAATCAGTGCAGACAGAAAGGATGCAAATGTCTATGTCGATGGAATATTCATGGGAAAATCACCGGTCACGACAACTTTGGAGGCCGGTATGCACTCGGTATACATCTACACAGACAGGAACCTCGTATACGGACCGGCAACAATAAACGTGCAACCTGGTTCAAGCAACTTTCAGTTCTCGCTCTTGCCAAATTACATTTACGGTTATCTGGAAGTTACATCGATCCCCGATGGTCAGGTTTATGTGGATGGACAGTATGCCGGTGACACACCTTACAGAGATTTTGAGAAGGTTGGAAGCCATACGGTAACAGTCTCCAAGTGGGGTTACCACGATTCCAAACAGAATGTCTACATCAACAGAGACATGACGACTTCGGTCGATTTCAGATTAACTGAGAAGACAGAGCAAGAGAAGAAAACGGACAACATCATACTCTTCTCGATAATCGGAGTGCTGATCGCGGGAATTGTAATCGCAATAGTACTTAGCGCAGGCGACTAAGAGTGTCCCGAAAGGGATAATTCTTTCTTTGATGAAGCAGAAGTCAAAGGCATACGTCAACTTACTACTCGTTGTTGCATTCTGGGGACTGACCTTTCCAGTTCAGAAGAACATACTGGAAGGGCTTTCCCCTGTTTTCTATAATGCTCTTCGCTTTTCATTTGCTCTCTTGCTACTCATCCCCATAAGGAAGAAGCTGGGAATAAGGCTTTCGAGAAGAAGCTTCACTCAGGGACTGATTCTCGGGCTCTTTCTTTCGGGCGGTTATGTGTTTCAAACCTGGGGACTTGTTCACACCACAGCATCGAAAAGCGCCTTTATTACCGCTCTCTACGTCGGGCTTGTAGCGATAATCGGCCCGGTTGTGGAAAAGCGTATTCCCAACAGGTATCAGATTCTTGCGCTCGCTGTGTCTCTCGTTGGACTCTACTTTTTGACGACGCCGGAAGCCGGTTTCAACTTTGGCGACTTGCTCACAACCCTTTGTGCAATCTCCTTTGCTCTGCATGTAGTATTCATCTCGTATTTCACAGAAAGAGAAGACTCAGGAGAGATGGAGCTGCTGGTCCCTCAGTTTGTGGTAGTCATTATCGTTAATCTGATCCTCATTCCTTTTGTCGATGGCGGGGTACGGGTAAGCGGATCGATAGTCACTGTCGCTCTCTTCTCGGCGGTATTCGCTACTATCTTCGCCGTGGCAGTACAGCTGAGATTCCAGAGATTTCTCGGATCAGTCGGCGCATCACTTATCTATGTTGGCGAACCGGCATTTGCTTTGTTCTTCGCGATGATAATACTGAGAGAGATTCCGGGTAAAATGGAGGTAATAGGGTTGCTGCTTATGACGGCAGGTATGATATTCGGTGGGACTTCGTCGTACATGTTGAGAGATAGAGGAGTGAAGAAGTGAAGGGAAGGATTTTAGCTGTAGAAGACGATGTACATATTGCGAAACTGCTCCGCATGGAGTTAAGCCACGAGGGGTATGAAATAGAAGTCTTGGGTGATGGGAAGGAAGCACTGAAGTATCTTGAGAAGGAACTTCCTGATCTTCTGATTCTCGACGTCATGCTTCCGGGAATCGACGGCTTCTCGGTACTCGAAGAGATCAGGGAGTATGTTTCGACCGATCTACCCGTAATAATGCTTACTGCAAGAGGCGAAGTGAAGGACCGTGTACGCGGCCTGAAGAGCGGCGCAGACGACTACTTGCCTAAACCGTTTGCTATTGAGGAGCTTCTAGCTAGAATCGAAGCTATTCTCCGGAGAAAGGGAAAAGGGGAAAGAATAAGCTACCATGAGATAACCCTTGACCTTCAGTCGCGAGAAGCCACCCTAGGAGGGGAAGAACTTCAGTTGAGCAAAACTGAGTTCGATCTTCTGGCTGTCTTGCTGTCAAATGCCGGAATTGTCATGTCGAAAGATAGATTGCTTGAAAAGGTCTGGGGAAGCGAGGACTGGGGTAATCCAAACGTTGTTGAAGTTTATATCAATTACCTTCGCAAGAAATTGGGAAAGAGCGGCGAAATAATCAAGACGGTAAGGGGATCTGGCTACGTTGTCAGATAAGCAGAAGCTTTCGACTGCGACGCAGGTAGCCATCTACTCGGTAGTACTTGTTGTCTTCATACTATGTGTCTCCGCCCTGTTCGTGTACGGAGTTTCGGAAAATGTTTTCATACGCAATTACTCTGCAGAGATGCGGAGGATCTTCATGGATTCTCCTATGGGTAAGGGTTACAGATTTGGGATGGGCAGAATGTCAATCGGCAGAGGAACTACTGAATTCTATGTAAGAGTCGACAACACTGTGGTCCAGAATCCTACAGAGCTAGCTTCTGTGCCGGATGTAGATGGATACGTCCGTACAAGATTGGAGGGAAGCTCTTATCTTCTTTACGGTTTTTGGAACGGCGATGAGAAGGTTATCCTGGGCGCGAGAATGGATGACCTGGATTTCTTCCTCGAGAGTCTGTCGACTACTCTTCTTCTATCGCTGTTCGTTGGAATAGTACTTTCGGTAATTGGCGGATTCCTTCTTGGAAGTAGAGTTTCCAAACCGCTTAAGGAAACCTCGCGCCTGCTGAAAGAGATAACTCTGGACGACCTTTCACGGAGGCTCGAGAGTGATCCAAAAACCTCCGAACTCGCCGAAATGAAAGGGGATCTCAACAGAGCCTTAGACAGAATTCAGGACGGATACAGCAGGCAGGAACAGTTTTCCTCAGACATAGCACATGAAATTCGTTCTCCTCTCACCGCTATCCTCGGCTTCTCGAGACTGATTCAGCGCTGGGGATCTCAAGATCCCGAAGTTGTAAAAGAAGCTGCTGACAGTATTTACGATACTGCCGCCAAAATGATGACTATCACCGAGTCCTTGCTATTCCTCTCGCGACCCAGCATGGAAATCCAGGTAACTAGTTTCAATCTACGGGAGCTTATACATGAACTCATACTGGGAACTCCTTCATTCCAATCGGTCGAATTCAAGGTTGATGTTCCGAACATTGAAGTCGAAACGGACAAAGTCCTCCTTAAGATTGTTCTTAAAGTGCTCGTGGAGAATGCAGTGAAGTTCGGCGGCGATCACCCAATAGAGATCACATTCTCAGATGGTGCACTTAATGTTAGAGACTATGGAAAAGGGATAAATGAAGACGAATTAGACAAGGTGTTTGACAGGTTCTACAGAAGCGACACTTCAAGAGGTGGGGAAGGTCACGGGCTAGGTCTTTCGATTGCCGGCAAGATATGCAAAGTTCTAAGGCTCTCAATCAATGCAGAGAACTGTAAAGATGGAGGGGCAGTGTTCAGAGTGGAGGGGTTGAGATGAAGCTCATTATGTCAGCTATAGAACTCGCGATAATGTGGATCGTAATCCCCATTCTTCTTTTCGGCGGAGCGCCTTTTTCTTCACCAGTAGCGATTACCGTTATCGCATCAGTAATTATCGCAGGATCACTTCTTTTGTCCGTGTACTCTGCGCTGGTCGTCTTTTACTGGTCTGGAAGACTTCCAACCACTTCTTTTGGACCGGAAACTACAGTTCAGAGTGGTCCTTATAGATTTGTTCGCCATCCGTTTAACGCAGGTTTCATTCTCTTCCTTTTCGGCATGGGATTCCTCTGTGGCGATTACTGGAGAGTGCTATATGTCTCCGTAATCGGTGCATTGGCCGTTATTTACTCGTTGCTTCAAGAATACCTTACATCTAAGAGAGTAACTGGCTACAGTGAGTACAAAGAAAAACTTCCATTCATGATTCCCAAAGCTGGAAAGCAAATTCCCTTTGACAAATCAACATCTATCCCCTGGCAGTTCATTGTGGCTTCCTTCGTTGTGAAGCTGGTAATTCTTTTCATCTTGCCTTCTAAAGTGAAGAACACAAAAGTCTTGCGAGATAGAAGGCCATTTGTAATCGCATTGGCGCACCAAACGCATTTTGACGGCCCATTGATTTTCTACTCCACGTGGCGTTACATTAGATTCGTCGCCACTGCAATCTATGTCGACAGATTGGGCTTGCTGGGTTGGCTGGCAGTAATTCCGGTAAGGCGATACGCCGTCGATACGTCTGCAATTCGACAGATGCTTTCCACCATAAGACAGGGAGTCCCTCTCGGAATTGCACCGGAGGCGGCAAGATCGTGGGATGGGAGGCCTCTTCATACAAAAAAGGAGATATGGAAACTCTTCAGGATGTTGAAAATACCCATAATCCCTGTGAAGTTCTTCGGAGTTCAGCGGCTTTGGCCAAGATGGTCGAAAACATTCTCTATTGGTACTTCGACTGTTGAATTTGGAAACCCCATTGAAGCAGATGATCCTCAACTTGAAGAGAAGGTCATGAACTTCTTGGGCAAAGAAGATCCCACCTTCAAACTGCCATACAGAAACTACAAGCACATAGAGAAGTTAATCTGGCGCTGCCCTAGTTGTGGAGCAATCGCATCAATTAAGAGCTTCAGATCGGGGTTCTCCTGTTCCTCTTGTGGAAAGAGCTGGACGAAACCAACTGTGAATGAAGTCATTCAGCTGCACGACAAGATAATGCCGGGAAACATGGGTCTTTCCTTCCCGATTGAAGATGAAGTAGTCTTTAACGGAAAGAGTGTGAAGGCAAAGATGTACGAAGACCATGCCATAATTGGCGACTACAGGCTTGACTACAACGTGATAAAAAACTCCAGTATAGAAAAAAGCATAGAGCCCGTCTTCGGAATCGGAAGCGAAATGGTAAGCTTCGTTTCAACAACCAGTGCTCTCAAGTGGCAAGAAATCGTTGACTTCCAGATTAAATTCAGGCTCAAGACGGAGAACTACCACACCGATCTTTGGGGATAGCTCCCACGCGGCGTAGTGCTGCTTGAACGTGGCAGCAGGCAGGGGGTTGGAAAGAACAAAGAATCAGTTCCGAGTTCCAAGTTGTGAGTTGTAGTGTGCCAAGAAGGCGAAGAA
>NZ_DJGL01000028.1:0-15961 GCF_002432735.1 Mesotoga sp. UBA5847
AAAAAGCAGAAGGATATCTATGCCAAACTGGGTGTGGAATCTCCCTCGGTATAATTTCCGGGAATGCAGGATGGTATAGGAGACCGGTGTGGCAGTCGCCACAACACATTAGCCAAATGACTTCAGGTTGTATATGTGTTCTTCATTGAAGAGGTTTTACCAATATGTCCGCGATTCTGTCGTGTTTTGAATAATAAAAGCGTTCGAGTAATTTCAGGGTTTGCCTGGAAGATCAATTGAGTTTGGAGGACCTGTGAAGTGCGCTTCAACACGAAAGAGATGTATCTGATACTTTTTAGACTTCTCAAAAGGGTTTCTAAGATTGGCATTCATTCATTGCAGGTTGCGTATGTTTCAAAGATAGTTGGAAGGGAACTCGGGTTCTCCAAGCATAGACTGAATGTTGTTGGGTTTCTGCATGATATTGGTTTTCTTAATCCCGTACAGGTGAACCAGGTTCAAAGAACCCTCGGTGTTGAAAATGCGTCTATCAGCAATTGGTTGGCACTTGACAGTGGACTTCAGGAGAATCACGCGGTAGTCGGAGCCAGAATAGTAAGGCATATAGAAGATAGCTCCGAACTATCGGACGTGGTTGAAAAGCACCATTATTATTCGATGCTACTTAACCCGGAGATTGATCATGACATAATGGCAAGCGTTGTACATCTTGCAGATTCCGTGAGCATACGGCTGTTGTCTGGTAAGAAAGACTTTAACCAGATGGAGACAATCAAACGCTCAGTTGTAAACTCAAACGAGTTTCTAGAGAAAGCGAAGTTTGCATTTGAAAAGATCTCGGAAAAGAAGGGCTTCTGGTGGACCGTAGTAGATGAGAACACCCTTTACGACGAATTTGAAAGGGATCTTGAGGAAAATCCTCTGAGTAATTCCGATCTACAATCTTTGGGAGACATTCTCATGTACATGACCGATGTTAAGAGCCGGTTCACCACCTTTCACACTGAGAGAATCGCCTATGTTTCGAAGCTTCTTGCAGAAAGAGCTCATCTTGGAGAGGAAAGGGCGATGGAAGTATTTTTTGCTGCCAAAATTCACGACCTTGGAAAGATGGCAACTCCAATATCCATTCTCGAAAAGCCGGGAAAACTAACTAAGGAAGAGACCTTTATAATGCAGCGCCACATCTTCGATTCCTACTTAATAGTCGGCGGAAGAGAGGCAATCGAGAAACACAGACTCCTGCAGTGGGGAGTGAATCACCATGAAAGATTGGACAGTAGTGGTTATCCCTGGGGAAAGAGTTCAGCCGAACTCGATCTGGAATCAAAAATTATAATGATTGCAGACGTATTTGTGGCATTGACAGAAGATAGACCGTATCGAAAAGGAATGTCTATAGGTGCTTCTTTGGACGTAATCGTCCGTCAAGTTCAGAGCGGGTTACTTGATGAATATGTATTTACGAAACTGAAGGATCTGGTTGCCGAAGGTTTTGACTTCACTAGAATCGAACACACGAAAAACCCTTTTCTTCTATGAAACTAAGCTCCTATAAATTTCATTACCACAGCAGGAACTGTCAGAAATCAATACATTTCGTCATCTAGAATTCGTTATTCTGTTTGCTCCCTTTTCTTTCTTTTGAGAGCCGTTGAGGATAAGGCTTCATCTTTGAAGTGCTATCTAGAGGTGATTAGGGTAATTGAAGTAAGAGGGGCCGGAGAAGAGGAATTAGAGTTCATTGCGGGTTGTGGACGGTTGATTAACCGCGAAATATCTGAATCGGTTCAAAGAAGAATACCATGGTTCACGGAGAAAAGGCAGAACGGTCTGGTGTCTCTGATAGGGCTTCTGAAAGGAAAGCGCGTTGGGTTCCCAAACATGTTTCCGATTGAGATCTCTCCCTGGGGACAGGTTGGCAGAGAGCTGTTTGTCATTACCTGTCTCTTTGTTACTGGGACTTTCAGAATAATGGAGTAGGAAAGAGAATGATGTCTAGCGATATTGATATTGCCAGGAGTTCTTCAAGAAAGGGGGTAATCTCATTTGGATACACAGATCCGAAATGGTACCTCCCTGTCTCTTTCTTTGAGAAGTTGGGCTTGAGTGAAATCTCTAGAAACGGAGAAGAGAGATTGATGATGCTTGTTCTATCCAGTAAGGCAGAGATACCGAGACAAATGGTCAGCAAGTATACTTATGAGCCTGTTGAAGGGAAGATTGTGGTCGATCTCTTCTTCAACCGTTTCTGCTCAACCAGTGAAATAGATGCATATAGAGTTATGAGAGTTGTGAAAGAGTTCAAAGAAAATGTCATTTTCAATCTTCACGAAATCGAAGAGCAGGGAGTCGAGGAAGAGTTCGGATTGCCAAGAGCGATTTTCGTAAATGGGGGAGAGATATTCTGGGGATATGAAGCTCCTGAGAATGGAATTAGAGATGCGATTACAAACGAAATCAACTCCAGATAAGGATTTCATTCACTACTGGTGAACAGTATGTTTGGAAGAGAATCGTAATTGTGCTGACGAAGTGAGTTCTTAGACCAATTCTTTCGACGGATCTCTGTGAAGATCAAAAGAATACAACAGCCTTTCAGGACAGAATCAGTTTTGCTAGACCGACTAAGCAACAGTGACTCTTTGAATCATGTCACTTCGGACGATTCTTTATCATATAATAGTGGAGAAAAGGCATCGGCAATTACCGCGTAATGATAAGTTTATCCATGAGAGGTGATTAACGTGAGAGCGCTTTGGAAGGGAAAAGTCATTGCAGAGAGCAACCAGACAATCGTAATTGAGGGTAATCACTACTTTCCTCCCGGGACAGTAAACAAAGCTCTTCTTGAACACAGCGATTTAACTACCATATGCCACTGGAAGGGCGAAGCTCACTATTACAACATCATTGTTGACAGCGAGAAGAACGAGAACGCTGCCTGGTACTACCCTGAACCACTTGAAGGAGCATCAAACATCAAGGATTTCGTTGCGTTTTGGAAAGGTGTAAGAGTTGAGTAGACACTTTGGAGAAGAAAAGCGATGCTCAGAGGCATCGCTTTTTTGTTCTTCCTTACAAGACTATTCTTCTGTTTTGTGTTTGGAAAAGCCCTTCTTTAAGAGGTTCAAGGCGGGACCGCCCAGAAAGACCAAAACTATCAGAATAAACAGAACTAGTGAAATCGGTCTTGTGAAAAACTGACCCATGCTTCCTCCGGTCTTTATAAGGCCGACTCTTAGATTATCTTCGACCATCGGTCCAAGAATCAAGCCCAGTATCATTGGAGCTAAAGGAACTGATAACCTTTCAAAAAGGAATCCAATCAGACCAAAGATCAGCATTACATAAATATCAAAATAGCTGTTTCTTATTGCAAAAGAACCAATCATTGAAAAGAGGACTACTGCTGTTAAGACTACGCTAGTTTTCATTTTCAGAACGAAGGCGAAAGCCTTTATTCCAAGGTAGCCAATCGGAATTAGTAGAATATTCGCAAGAATCGCAATACTGAAAACGCCATTCACCAAATCGGGGGATTCCGTGAATATTAGTGGTCCGGGCTTCAGACCGTACATGAGCATAGCCCCGAGGACTATAGCGGTTATTGTGTCTCCGGGAACGCCGAAAACCAGCGCGGGAATCCATGTTCCTCCGAGAGCCGCATTGTTTGCGCTTGTTGGAGCAATAACCCCCTTTATGTTTCCCTTGCCAAAATCCTCACTGTTTCGCGATGTCTTTTTTTCCACTCCATACGCCACCCATGCTGCAATATCTGCTCCAGCTCCCGGCAGTGCGCCAACGAAGGTGCCGACAAATGCAGACTTAATAAGCGTCCACTTGTTCTGCCAGATTATTCGAAGAGCTTCGAGCGGAGATATCTTCACCTTCTCTGTAATTGGAGGTAGCTGCAGCTTTGAAGCGCCTTGTTGAACACGCTTCAATACTTCAGAAATGCCGAAGAGCCCAATCATAACTGGGCATAATGCTGAACATCTCGTAACTTGTTGACTCTTAACTGGAGCTCTAGGGCTTTCTTGAATTCTCCTTTTATCGTCTCGTTGTACAGTTCGACTACCGGTTCGGGAAGGGCGTTCGCAAGACCGCAAATCGCGGCATCAGCACCTAACGGCACTGAAGGGATAATGAAGGCTTCGGTACCGCTTATATAATAAAAGTCATTCATATCCATGCTAAATTTGACGCCGTAGAAGTATAGAAGATCAAACGTGCTGTCTTTTATACCGTAAAGCCCTGCTTCTTTAAGGTTCTTCAGTGTCTCGACATCGATTGTTACGCCGGTCGTCTTTGGGTTGTTGTAAATGAAGACGGGAAGCTCAGACACCTCTATCAGTCTCTTGAAAAACCTGATTATGTCTGCCTGAGAATAGGGAAAGTAGAATGGAACAACTGTGGCTACCGCTTTTGCTCCGACATGTTTGGCATGTCTAGCGAGTTCGAAAATGTCTTCGGGATTGCTGCTCCTATATGAGAAATAACCGGAACTCTGTCGGCAGCTCCTCTTATTGCAAGTTCCGTGACTTTCTTTCATTCACTGTCATGAGTGGTCCTGATCCATAGGTTCCGCAAACGAAAAGGCCATGAACCTTCTTGGAAAGGAAGTCTATGAGATTGAGGTATCTCTTCTCGTCAATCTTTCCCTCTGAGTCGAAAGTAGTTAGCACCGGTGGTATTATTCCTTTGAAAGCACCCATGTTGCACCTCCGAGTTTAGAATTTTAGATATGATAATGATCTTCTAGATAATGAAAGAGTATCAAGTGATTCCTCGCCCTCTCTTACAGCGAGACAAGCAAAGAGGGAGTCAACAACTACCATTTGAACACATCTGGAAACGATTGCGTCAGTGCGCAAATTCATTTCTTCTGGTACAGATGCAATAATGCTAAGATCTGCTATTTTGGCTAATGTTGAATCCCCAAATCCCGTCAAGGCGATGATTCTTACAGAGTTTTCCACTTTCTGCAAGGGTAAAACCACGTCTTTGCTTTCTCCAGAATGGGATATTGCGAAGACACAGTCGTTTTTCTTGAGCTTAGAAAGAGTGACGGCATTCGTATGTGAATCGGGGCAATAAATAGCATCCTTACCGAGAAGATTCAATTTGAAAGACAGATTGTTTGCTATCGATCCCGATACTCCGTAACCGATGCAGATTATTCTTCTGCATTGTTCGATCAGATCGACTGCATCGGGTATCATTTTTCCGATAGAGCTTTCTGTGTTTGCTCTTAAAGCCATAATGCAGCCGTTGAAGATTTTTCTCACGACATCTGACGGTGAATCTTCTATTGTGATGTCTTCGTAAGGGTGATAGAAGGACGATCCAGCGATTTCCGAGGCAAGAGTGACTTTGAATTCATGAAAGCTCTCATACCCGAGTTGTCTGTAGAATCTGACGATAGTGGACTCGCTCCCAACTTTCGACCTGTTCATAAGTTGAGTGATCGAAAGGTTAACGGTTTCAGAAGGATTCTGAAGGATTGCATCCGCTATCCTCTTCATTGTTGGAGTGAAATCAACGCTTTCCCTTGCAATTCTGTCAAGAAGATTTCCCAATTGAATTGAATCACCCTAGATAGAAAAAACTTCTACTATGATCTATCACGATCCATAGATTTGCCCAAGTCGACTTAGAGAATGTTGTTGACGATTATGAGTAATAGGGAGCAAATAATGCCAATTGTGCTCGTCAGCTTGAATTTGATGGGGTGCAATCATCAGAAAAAATTTTTTTCATGATCCGAAATTCTAGCGATTTTTGCACAGTTCTTCCAAAACTGTCGTGCTATTATCTTTGTAGGAATCGATTGCCAACTTTCCCTGGTTGTAGTGATGGACAGGTTAGGCGTTGAAATCTGTAGATTCATATAGTCATGTATTGATAGGAGGAGGATTGACAGTGTCTACTGTTGTGACTTTTGGGGAAATAATGATGCGACTTGCAACTCCATTAGGAGAGAGGTTTGAGCAAACTAAGAACTTCGAGGTTGTCTATGGGGGGGCGGAGGCTAATGTTGCTGTCGCGATTGCGCGTTATGGAGGTAAGAGCTGCTTCGTCTCGAAAGTATCGGACGATCAGTTCGGAGATGCGGCCAAGGGAAACATTTCGATTCATGGGGTGGACACCAGTCATGTTCTGAAAGGCAGCGGTAGATTAGGCAAGTACTTCTACGAACCCGGTTACTCTCAAAGGCCTTCAAAAGTGATCTACGACCGCGACGACTCGGTTTTTTCGAACTCCAAACCCGAAGATTTCTCGTGGGAAGAGATCTTCGATGGAGCGTCTTGGTTCCACTTTACTGGTATCACTCCGGCTTTAAGTGACCGATTGATCGCCATTTGTGAGATTGCCCTAAAGGAGGCAAAGTTAAGAGGAATAACTGTTTCATGCGATCTAAACTACAGAGCGAGGCTTTGGACCAAGGAAAAGGCGAAGAAAGTGATGACTGAGCTGATGAAATATGTCGATGTTCTCTTTGCAAATGAAGAGGACAGCGAATCTGTCTTCGGTATTAGAGCCGAAGACACAGACGTGAGCGATGGTCGCCTGAGTGTTGAAGGTTACAAAGATGTCGCAAAGAAACTCAAGAAAAGGTTTGATCTGAAGGCGGTTGCGATTTCTCTTAGGGAGAGTATTAACGCGAATTTCAACAGATGGTCGGCCTCTCTTCTATACGGTGAAGAGTTCTTGCTTTCAACGAAATACGACATAAACATAATTGACCGTGTTGGAGGAGGAGACGCATTTGCTGCGGGACTTATCTTTGGACTTGACAGCTCGTGGGAGCCAAGGAAAGCGCTTGAATTCGGTGTGGCCGCTTCCTGTCTGAAGCACACAATAACGGGAGACTTCAACATCGTTTCCAGAGACGAGGTTGAGAAACTACTTGGAGGAAATACCTCGGGAAGAGTAGTCAGATAGGATGGAGACCCAAGACTACCTGCAAAGGTGCAACAGATGTGGTTTTGAGCACAGTAATTCGAAGCGGTTAGCACGCTGTCCGGAGTGTAGAAGAACGCTCAAGTATATGTACGAAAGAGTTGGAGGGGTAGCTCCTTCTGATTTTTCCGAAAGGGGTATCTGTGGACTCTGGAGGTTTCATCGATTGCTGCCAGTTAGCGATCTGCGATCCATTGTGACCCTCGGAGAGGGAGGTACTCCGTTGAATGAAAGTCAAAGACTCCCTAGGACGCTTGGCTTTTCGGGAAGACTCTTCCTGAAGGATGAAACACAGAATTACACGGGTACAAACAAAGATCGCCCGGCTACCCTTGAAGTCACCAAAGCTCTTGAGAGCGGAGTTGAGGCTATCGATGTTGCTTCAGATGGCAATGCGGGGCCGGCAGTTGCCGCATATTCCGCTAGAGTAGGTCTCGAGTGTACTGTAGTAATGCCGGACAACACACACCGGTCGAAAGAAATACTCAGGCGATGTTATTCGGCGCGAGACTTGTTCTGGTTAGGGGTAGTAGTGTGAGCGAATGCATAGATCTGATAGAAGAGCTCACTGCTTCTTCCAACTGGGAAAACCTGACAACGGCGACTTCGGTAAACCCATACCATATCGAAGGGACAAAAACTGCCGCCGATAGAGAGGACTTTGGGTAAAACACCCCCGATTGGGTGATAGTTCCGGCAGGTGGCGCCAGTTTTGCAGCCGCAACCTGGAAAGGCTTCACGAAATTGAGGAGCGCTGGGATTATTGACAGGGTTCGAGAATCTTGATCGTTAAGGCAGAAGGATGCGCACCGGTGGTTAGGGCATTCAGAGGAGGAAGCGACAGGATCGAGAGGTGAGAGTACCCGAATACGAGTGCAACTGCGATAGGTGTGCCTTATTCTCTCGACGGCGATTTGGCACTCGAGGCCATATTTAGCTCTAACGGATTTGCACTCTCTGTGTCTGATGAAGAGATGGTAAAGGCAGTTAAGCTGTTGGCGAAGTACGAAGCCTGTTTGCCGAACCAACCGGAGCCGCGTCTGTTGCAGGATTTATCAAAGCCCATCGAGCTGGAATAGTTGGTAAAAGTGATTCTGCCGTTGCAATAATAACTGGGACTGGGCTGAAAACCATTTCGGCTTTCAAATCAGTCCTTGCTCATTCGAAGATTGTCGGAAGAGACAGTTCTGAGCTTAAAAGAGCCATAGTTGAGAATTAAGAAAGTCGTAAAGACGGAACTCTCAAGGAAGTCTGGAGTAGTCTGGACAATGAGCTGAAACAGTTATCGTACATTCTCGGGCAAAGGAGACCAGAGAATCGTGGTTTCATGAAGGAGTCGCGCAATAACGCTCCAGAGTCCTGGCTCTCGAAGAATCATCGCTTTGGCGCGAGAGGTTCACCGGTATTTTCCCGCAAGAAGTCTAGTTGATTTATTTTCATACGAAAATCGACCTGAGTGAATTGTCGGTGCTATCACATCCTATTCTTTCTGTTTTCAAGAACCTCGACTATTGCGGAATCGATGTTCGACATCCCTTTGGAGAGCAGAAGCTGTATATTCTCAATAGATCTGTCTAGAGTTGGAGCTATGAAACCCTGATCTGAGTCGATTCCAAGGTTGTTCAGTGAAAGCATCGCGGAACAATAGGCTTCATGTCCTCCAAGGCCTGCCTTCAGGGCGCAGCCTTCTTTGGCACCATCACACATTATTCCCGTTGTGCTCGAAAGGATTGTAAGCATTGCCTGTTCAATGTGCTGTCTTGATCCTCCAAGAAGATATACTATGCCCGCTGTTGCCCCCGTTCCGGCAGCTGTTACACATCCACAGATCGGGGCTACCCTTCCCAACTTTTTCTTGATATAGCCGGAAAACAGGTGGCTTATGGCAACTGCTTTAGCGATATCCTCCTTCCTTTTCTCAAAGTGCAGACCCGTGAGCGCAACAGGGAGAGTCGTAACTATTCCCTGATTCCCGCTTCCTCCGCTACTCATTACTGGAAGCGGAGCACCGGACATTCTCGCAGCCGATGCTGCAAGACAGTATCTTCGAATCTTATATCCAAGACCATCTTCGTTGTAACTACTGCCTTCTCTTGAAGACAAGATTTTATCAAGTCCAAATCTTGCGATATCAAGATTCATATCTATCCCTTCGAAGATCTTACCTATCTCTCTGTTGTTCATTGCTTCGACCGAATCAAAAACTTCATCAGGAGTGAAATCAATTGTGGCAGAAGGTATTGCCTGCTCCTCAATTGGGAGAGGCATTCCATCGATCTCGATCATCGAGACATTGGTGTGACTACCGGATATCGTGCACCGCACTACATGGTTCTCATCTTCTACGACCGCTTGTATAAACACCCCAGTACGATCAGGATCGCACCTAACGGAGACTGCGCGGTCCTCAATCAACTTTCTGGCAGACTCCACTGACTCAATTCGGCATGGCTTAAGCGCTTCCAGCTGGAGAGCAGCATCTCCACAAATAGCTCCCAACGCAGCCGCAAACTCATTTCCCTTCTCGTTGGTCCCAGGTATTCCAACATACATTCCGTTCTTGTAGACACTCACACTTGTTACAACGCTAATTCTTCTAATGCTACCTTCCAGTTTGCTTGCCGCTGTTGCTGTGCAGAAGGCGACCGCGCCGGGCTCAGTGCATCCGAGTGCAGGCTTCACCTCAGTTTCAAGGTACTCTTCGAGAAAACGCATTCAACACCTCCTCGTCCAGATAATCAAGTCTATCACCGCCCTCAAGTCTGAGGTGACACGATGATCCTTTCATGTTATTACCTATAGAGCAATATACGTATTGTGATCATTGGATCGTAGAGGATCTGAAGCATTCTCATCCAAGCGGAAGCTATAGAAGAAGCGTTGCAACGCTGAAGTAGATGAAAAGTCCAGTTGCATCGACAACGGTTGTAATGAGAGGACTACTGGCGACCGCAGGATCAAGAGATTTATTTGGTCTTGGAGTTGCGATGATATATAATTAATTAATGACGATCAACCGTCTTTTCTGTACTTGGTGGAAGCTATGAGAGCCAATTTCTCTGATCTTTTCACTTCATTAGAGCAGATCACTGAGATCATTACTTCTGGCGGGAGACGCTTTGAGGCTCTTATGATAGCGGGCAGATCCATATCTGCGGATAGTCTGCGCCTTTTTAAGGTCGAAAGTTCCCCAAAGGGCTCATATTCTATCGAGCCAGTCTGCGAATGGAGAAGTGAAGCCTCTGATGTTATTAGAGTGGGGAACGGAAGAGTAGAGAGTGGCGAGATCTATAACCTTAAGAAGACCATCGAAGCAAGGCTTCCCGGCAATACTTCGGAGATCACAGAGAACTCTATGACGATAGATTATTCTGCAGGACAATGTAGATTAATTCTTGTATGCGGAGCTGATTCAAAGAGCAGAGAGTGGAAGGAAGAGGAGAAGAGGTTCCTCAAATTGGTACTTTGTTCAATTCTACTAGAGGCAAGAGGGCGTATCACTGAAAATCATCATGAAGACTGTGAGTTGGCTCTTCAAGAGAGGCTTTTGAGAAGCGATGAACTGCTGAAAAACTTCGAGGGAAATGTTCTTGACATTCTAGCAGTTGCGGATCAACGCTTGATTTTCAAGTATGTGTCACCTTCCGTTTTAAGTACTATGGAGTACTCCCCAGAAGAGCTTTTAGGTACCAATGCGCTTAATCTTGTCGAAAAGAACGATGTTGAAAGGGTTATTGCAGAATCGAAAGCACTTTTTCGAGAGAAGAGACACGGTTCGTTCAGGTACAGAGCAAGAACGAAGAGTGGTCAGGTAATTTGGATGGAGACGGCAGTAAGCCCGTTGTTCGAGGGGGAAAACATCGCAGGTTGGACCATGTCGTCAAGAGAAGTTACGGACGAGATGAAGTTTCAAGCGGAGCTGAAAGCAAGAGACAGTATGATGCTTTTCATGAACGACTTGTACGTTCTCGTTTTGAGCGGAGATAACCTTCAGGAAGCTGCCTCTAAGATTGCAAACCGAGCCTACGAAGAAAAGGGAGTTGTAGGTTGTCGGATTACCTTTAGCGAAGAAGAGCCCTTTGATCTCGAGGTTTCACGAGGAGACACCGAAGTCTTTCCGACAAACGTGAGAACGGACGAAAGAGTGTTCGGTAAGCTTATCAGCAACCACATCTTCGTAGATAATCTGATAGTTGAAGGGAAGGAGTCAAGATACGTCTGTATAGCTCTTGAGTCAAACGATGAAATTGTAGGAACTTTTGAGAGTCTTACAGAAAGAGTAACTGGTCTCACAGAGGAAAGCATAGACCTTTACAGATTGGTCGGCACAACGATATCGCTCTCACTTAGCAAAATTAAGAACCTTGTTATCACAAAGAGGAATCACATCACCTCAGAGTCCTTAAGAAAGGCAACAGAGGCGATTACAAGGGACTTGAACATGAGGACAGTAATTGAATCTATCGTTGAAGGTCTTAGGCAAGTTATTCCGTTTTACAGCGCCGCAGTTGAACTTGTCGAAGGGGACGAGCTTCTCATAGTAGGAGGCAGCTGGCCGGGCAGAGACTGTTTTGTTGGTACAAGATTCACTATGGAGGAGGGAAGTCCAGGTTTCGACGTAGTGAAGAACAAACTGATAGTTCTTGCTGCTGACGCTCAGAAGAAATACCCGCAGTTCAACAAACCGGATTTCTTCTTCATCAAATCGTGGATGGGTGTACCTCTGATTATTGAAGATGAGCCAATCGGGATGATTGCAGTGGACAGTGAGGAAGCGGAGGCCTTCAAGATCCGTCATCTGGAGGCCTTGAAGGCCTTTGCAGATATTGCCGCGATAGGGATAAACAACGCTCGACTCCATGAAAAGGTAAGAGAGCTCTCAATAAGGGACTACCTCACCGGTATTTATAATAGGCGTGGGTTGTTCGAGCTTGGAGAGAGAGAAATCGAAAAATCTAAGCGATACGGAACAGATATGGGGCTCATAATGTTCGATATAGATAATTTCAAGAAATTGAATGACAACCTCGGTCATTTAGCAGGAGACTTTGTTTTGAAGAGAGTGGCGCAGATTTGCAACAGGATTCTTCGGGCAGCCGACATTTTCGGTAGATACGGCGGCGACGAATTCATTGTTCTCTTGCCGATGACGGATGCGCAAAGAACAGAAGAGGCAGCGCTTAGGATATGTCATTCACTTGAAGAATCGGAAATCGTTTTCAACGGTACGCCTATCGATGTGAAAGCAAGCCTTGGAACAGCCTCTCTGGAAGGACACGAAAACGAACTCGAAGATATGATTAAGAGGGCGGACAGGAATCTGTATACATCAAAGGGGCGCGGAGGAAATCGAGTAACCGGGGGACCGGGCAATGGCTAGCAGGGAATGGTAGACTATGAGTGAAAAGCTTAGTGTCGAAGCGCAGTTAAGAGAGAGGAAGAAAGAACTGAGTCTCCTACACAACTTCTCGCGACTTGTGAATGAAGCAGAGGATTCACCCGAGCAAATACTGAAGGGACTTCTAAGGATGTTACCCGACGCATTTCTTGAACCAGAAAATACTTGTGCGGCGATTCTCTTAGAGATAGGGTCTTCGTATCAGAGGTCTTCATGAAGAGCGAACGTTTCATTCGCGAACCAATAAGGATGAGAGGAAAAGAGGTTGGAAGCATCTCTGAATTCTATCGCGGAGAGGGAGAGATAGCTTTTCTTTATGAAGAGGGTCAGATCGTACTTTCGTTGGCGGAACGACTCGGGAAGATTCTTCAAAGAATAGAATCGATGAGAGCTCTTCGTGAAAGCGAAGAACGTTATAGAGTTACGCTTTCAAGTATAGGAGATGCTGTCCTTTCGACAGACGAGTTCGGAATAGTGACATTTGCAAATGAGGTTGCATGTGACCTAATCGGTCTGAATGAAGACAAGATAGTCGGCAAGAGGGTTGGAGAGGTCATGGATATCTTCGGTGAAGATACTGGAGAACCTGCCGAGATTCCCGTGGAGTTCGTTCTGAAAACAGGTAAGAAAATAGGGTTGGTAAATCACACAGGACTAAGATCCAAGAATGGGAAGATTTATTCAATCGCTGATTCGGCAGCACCCATAACAAGGGAAGATGGGGAGACTGCCGGGATAATACTGATCTTTGGAGACATCACTGAGGATAAGAAAGACAGAAGATCAGATCATTCAGAGCGAAGCCAGATATCGCGAACTGATAGAGAAGATGGATGGTGGTCTTCTGATTCTAACAAGTGTAGATGGCGAGACTTTCTTCCTGAAAGACTTCAAATCTCCAAGTAGCGAGAGGAAAGAAGATGGTTTGAAACCCACTGGCAGAGAATTGAAGGCCGTCTTTCAAGGTATCGAAAGAACCAAACTGTATGAAGCGCTTAAGGGAGTCTGGGAGACTGGTATACCAGAGAAGGTTGAAGCTGAGAAGTATCACATGGAAGAGAGCGAGGGCTGGTGGACGAATTACATATATAGACTACCTTCAGGAGAGGTTGTATGCTTTGTTACGACGTAACTGAAGCCATGAGACTTTAGGAATTCAAGGACGAAGCGCACAGTCATCTCTTGGAGCTTTCGAAAGCAGCAGGTGGGAAGGATTCTTTGCTTGATGAATTCATGAAGAAAGCTGTTGAGATTGTGGGTTCTTTTCTGCAGGTTGATCGAGTAGGGGTGTATATGCTGACCGATCTCGGAGAAATTCAACTTGTAATCAGCTTTGATGCCAAGAAAGATAAAGTCAATGCAGAGAAACACCGCGCAATGAACAGAGAGTATGCAAATGAATATCTAGATCTGATTAGACAAGACAGGATTCTGAGTGTGTCAAATCTTGAGATTGAGGGAATTAGTCCGTTCATCGATAGTCTTAAGGAAGTCAGAGTACGATCATTGATCGACATTCCTTTGAAGAAAAGGGGTAGTATTATCGGCTCTCTTTTTTGTGACATGAATACAAAGAGAGAATGGACTCCTGATGAGAAGCAATTTGTTGCATCCGTCGGGGATATTCTTACGCTTGCACATGAAGAAGACGAGCTGATTACCGCGAGCAGCGTTATGGAGACTTCTTCAGAATGAACGGAGCGGTTATGCTGCTTCTAGATCCACCTACGGGAGCCATTATCGATGCAAATGCTGCAGCCTGCGAGTTTTACGAGTTCTCAATTGACGAACTGAAAAAGCTTTCCATTTGGGATCTCGCAACGGATAGCAAGGCGTTGGCAGAAGCAGGAAGACTAGCCACTGGAGAGACGCTTCATGCGGTTACCCGACAAAGACAAGCAAGCGGTACTGTCATAGATGTTGAGATCTTTGCCTCGCCTCTAGGTTCTCCTGGGTTGGAAATGCTTATCCTGATTGTTGTGGACATTACAGAAGCTCTCGCCGCAAAGAGCAAGCTGGCGGAAGCTCTTAGACAGGTAAACGTTGCTCTAGAAGGAGCAGTTGAGTTGGTTAGCAAAGTAGTAGAAGTAAGAGATCCCTATACTGCCGGTTACCAGGAGAATGTTAGTCGATTGGCAACCGCAATAGCAGAGAGACTGAGGCTTGGAGAAGATTCCGTCAGAGCTGTACGAATCGTCGGTCTGCTTCACGATGTGGGAAAGGTTTCTATTCCGGCTGAGATTCTATCTAAGCCCGGAAAGCTAACCGATCTGGAGTGGTCTTTGATAAAACGCCATCCAGTGATAGGTTATCAAATCCTTCGCGAAATGAAGTTGGGAGGTCCAATAGCCGAGATCGTTAAGCATCATCACGAGAGGGTCAACGGAACCATTTATCCTGAAGGCCTCGCAGGATCTGAACTCACGTTGGAATCCAAAATCGAGGCTGTCGCCGATGTGGTGGAAGTTATGGTGTCACACAGACCATATAGGGCATCAAAAGATGTTGGGGAAGCAATCGAAGAGATAATAAAGAACTCGGGGATACTCTATGACAAAGAGGTAGTAGCTGCCTGTATTGATGTAATAGAAGCCGGGTTCAACATTGAAAGGTCTCACTACAGTAGACTCTAGGTGATATGGAGGTAATGGCATGGATGTAGCGATACTGATTCTTGCGATTTTCGGAGGGTTGGTTTTTTTAGGTCTTGCTGTGAAGCTTGCTTTGTTTGGTCTGCGTGTTATCTTCAGCCTTGCTTTTGTCGGGCTCTTGGTCTTTGCTGTGATATGGCTGCTTTCAAAGATCCTTACACTGTTTTAGAAACGATCGTAGCCATAAGAGTTCTATAGATCTTCATCCGTCCTGAAGAGGTTACTCTCCTTCATGAGTAACCCTTTGGCTAGCAGGCCACGAAACTTTTCCATCCGGTTTTTCTTAGAATAGGTATGCGAATTGGTCTTACTTTTCCTTTTTTCAGGGATCATTCAGGAACCCCATTTCGATGATCGTTTTGTTGAAGGCCGTGAATAACCGAGAAGTAGATGCAACTCCTGATGCTCTCCGTTTCATATGAGTTGGGTGCTGTATCCCTGGTTACTGGACCATGCTAGAAGATAGTAGGGGAATGTTAGAAGAAAGGGAAGAGCAAATACCTGTTTGATCATTCTTGGGATTATAGCTGCGAGTTACACAGCTGGTACCGCGTATTTCTTAATGCCCTATGAGGCAGTGGGGGGAGTCACAAGAGTCTCTCGCGAGTTCCGATGGTTTTGAATGCAGATTTGACAATAAGATTCCTATTGACAAAGTGGCAGGTCGAGACTGGGACTGTTTTCTATCTTGGCGGTCAGAGATAAGAACCGTTGTCTCAGCTTCTGAATAGGCTCAAGTTGAAGGTATCGTAAGCTTTCTTGTAGAGATGCCGCTAAGTCTGGCTATTCTTTCTTTGAACATGACTAAGAAAGTTCTTGATGGGAGTTTCAGGATCAACTTGAATCTCGACAGGCCATTCGCCAGTGACGGTTAGGCATCTGCCGATATCATCTCCGGGAGTTCCGTACTCCTTTACCCACAAGACTTCACCCGAGAAATCGATCTTCAAAACAAGAGTCTCTATATATGGCTCATCGTATTTCT